>WRFJ01000092.1 GCA_009778865.1 Chloroflexota bacterium
AAGAAAAAGTAAAAATCATTAAAGTTTTAGCTTACGCAAAAAAACTGCAGGAATTATGTCTGCAGTTTTTTTGCGTATTAGATAATTTCCGTATTAAATAGTTCAGAATAGTTTGCCGCTGGGTTTTTGATATAAGAAATCTTTTTCCCAAGTAACTAGATTTCTGTTCCACCAGTCTTCCGGAGAGTTATTTTTGTTACCATAACCGAACAATTTCTCCATGTTGGCGTAGAAACCATTTAGAGCGGTAGTTGATCCTACCGTGGCTCTGACAAAAGTATGAATAGGAGCATCATTATCATTACTGAAAGGACATTGAGCCATACATATACCACAGTCATGAGGACCACCATATTCCATACATCCCTGCCAGTCAGTTCTATAGGCTTTAATACCAGGATGATTAATATTTCGGCCTTCAACCTCAGTAGTATTGCCCCAAGTTTTACCGCCGCGTTTTTCCTGGAAGACATTAACATCATAAGAGGGAGTGCTGTCGGTACTTATGGAACCGGAAGGACATCTGTCAGCGCATATTTTGCATGTATTGCAGAATTTAGCGATGCCGGCATCTATAGGAGGAGTTGGTTTTAGAGGTAAATCAGTAAAAATTACACAGTTTCTTCTGAAAAGGTTACCGAATAAAGGAGAGGTAGCACAGCCATAACGGCCCAATTCACCATTGCCACCCAATATGCCCCAAGCTGTAGTGCAAACATTCATACCTGATAAATCGCGTCCAAGTCTGCGATCCCAAACAGCTTCAAAACCTAACCAGTTTAGACAATGTGTAAGTTGGCAGGCCACTACTGGTTCAGCCATATAACCGCCGTAAACACCCATTTTACCGGTTATTGGTGGGAAACCCTTAAATATTCCGTCTTCTTCCTGAGCCTGAGCTAATTGGGCAACAGTAGCATTCTGACGTATGGGCCATACAATAGCATATTTCACTTTATTGGGGAATAGTTTAACTTGAATAGGTGTGCTGTTTTCCAAAGTAGGTAGAGAAGTATCGGATTGTCTAGCATAATCTACATCAGCAAATTGTACATAGTTATCAAAAAGTTTTTTAGTAGTGTTGTCAATTTCTACTACGCCTACTCTGGTAATACCTAAGAAGTGCAAAAGAGAACGAATCATGCGTAAGTTAGTTTCAGGATCGCCTTGGTATTTAGGAGCACCGTAAACTTCGGGAGTAATATACTCGCCATGCGTCTGACTCATCAGAGGATCTTTCTCGGAGGCCCAACCTTCCAAAGGAATGACTGTTCTTGCAATAGAGCGGGCGGTAGTTAAGCCTGAACCAAAAGCAATATCTTTGTAGGTCCATCCATTTTTATTGGTTTTGGCGCCCTCAGCCCATCTTTTACGGCGTGCTTGTTCGTTATCTTTGTAGAATTGGGCAGCAGCTCCTTTCCATAACAAAGCAATAAAGTCCGGGTTCATATTACCTACGCCTTTTTTGTAATCCAAGACAGACCAGTCTACATCTACTGTAGGATCATGCGTAGGTCTTTCTTTGACCCACCACGGGAACATAGTGCCACCATTGACTTTAGTGTTGGTATCGTAAGAAGTTAAATCATCGAGATCTTTAAAAATAGGAGCAGCAGCAGCTGTACCAGCTACACCAGCACCAACCAAGCCCATACCTTTCATAAAATCTCTGCGAGATATTGTAGAATGAAATTTTGACATTTTTTACCCCTTTCTTTTATAAACAAAATAAGCCGGAATGCCTAATAAGATAAGAGCCGGAATGCCTAATATGAGCAAATACATCCAAGCAGCTTGTGTCGTATGCTCATACAGACCACCATGAAAATTAATAACAGCAAAATACAACAACGCAATACCTAAAATACCTAAAATCCATTCATACCAGCGTACCGAGATACCTTTAGTGAAAATCCAGAATAACAGAGCCGTAATGGCGACGGCGAAGATGATACCGATGAAAAACATGATGGGGATTCTCCTTCCTTTATTAATTATTGTTTTTTATATAGCGAGATTTAGTTAAAGCCAATCCTAACATTAAGCCGATATTACAATGTCATTATTGGTCAATATAGCCACCTATGGCGTGATAATATGCTTGTTAGGTTATTAAAGTGCCATTGGTCTTGTAAATATTTTATAAATTCCAATTAAAAGTACCGGCCGCTAGAATAGTATCACCTTTATAACTCTTGTAGTCTCGGTACCACCAATTGTCAAGTTCTTTATCTGAATACGGTCCGGCATACTGCATAACTCTGTCAATATTAGCAAAAAAGCCGTTGAATAAAGTTGTTTTGGCTGTGGTTAAACGTACTGTTTTGTGAATAAGGCCATCATTAGGATGATTAAAAGGGCAGACCACTTGACAGTTGCCGCAATCAGTATTGCCACCACCGTTTTTGCATCCAGTCCAGTTTAAGCGCCAGGCATAATAACCAGGGCGTTGGGCATTGCTGGAGTCATTAGACATAGAGCCGTTTCTTTCCATAGAAATAGCTTCGCCGCGGCATACTTCGGCGCAGCGTTTACAATCTCTGCAAAATTCAATACCGCCGAAATCAATGGGAGGTGTAGGGGCTAACGGCATATCAGTAATAAGAACGGAGTGCATACGCTGCATAGTACCTGAAGTAGGGGTCATCAGCATAGCCGAACGGCTAAGCTCACCTAAACCGGCAAAAATACCAAATGGAATATTAACATTATTAGGCGGAGAAATATTTGAAGCTTGGGATCCGTTGCGTAGTGCTACATTTCTATTCATTTGTGTGAACACTTTGTAGCCTAAAGTTTGAATAAAGCGGATCAGATAATATTCAACTCTGATGCATTCATGATAGCCGCGGTATGTACCAAATCCTAACGGATTGTTATAGCCCAGCCCACCATTAAAATCACCCTTGGAAAGTAAATTACGGGTAGATAAATAATTTTGGTGCATACTCCAAGTAATGATATATTTGGCAGAAGTGGGTAGATAGATTTGGTTATTACCATCGTTTTCGACGGCCGCACTGCCGTTTTGGGCAGTAATATAACCATCGGTTGTGGTGCTGTCGTAGTGCATATACCAATAGAGTAATTTGCGGCTTTTTTCATCCAGTTCAATAGCACCAATATTATCGGCGCCAAAACTATGTAGAGCAGCACGCAGAGTTTGGAAGTTATCTTCCGGAGTGCTTTCCCATTTAGGGGGCATCCAAGTACCCCAAACAGAAGTAGTGCCGGCAGCCAAAGGAACGCCCATTGGTTTTACGCCGTTCCAGGCATAGTTCATGTCAACCATGAGCGTATCACGGCCGGCAATACCGCGAGTTAAAGCTAAATCGCGGGTAGTACGGCCGGGGATTTTCTTTTCGCATCCTTCTTTGATGTAGTTATAAGCTTTATCTTGAACATCAACCTGATTAATTTGTACCATTGGGTATTTTCTCTGGTCTAAAACATCAAAGACGTTCCAGTCGATATCGTTTTTGGGATTATTAAAATCTCTTTCTTTAACCCACCAAGGCTTATCAGTTTTGGGAGCTGAAGCAGTAAGTTCATCCAAGTCATTAAAGATAGGAGCAGCAGCTGTAGCCGCAGCAGCAGCTCCCGCACCAAAGCCTAAAGCTTTCATAAAGGTTCTGCGGGAAATTGTTGAATGATATTTACTCATATTAATCTTTTTTCCTTTCCTTAAGCGTTCTTTCTTCTCATAATGACTAATACAGTGGGTATAGCTAAGATAATAAGAGAAGGAAGACCTAATACTATCCAGAACATCCAAGCTGCTTTAGGTTCATTTTCCACAAATGAGCCTAAGAAGTTTTGTACGGTAAAGATTAATAAGGCTATGCCTATAGTTCCTATTAACCATTCCCACCATCTTACAGATATACCTTGTTTTATAACCCAGAATACCAGAGCCGTAACGAGGGCGGCGAAGAT
>WRFJ01000093.1 GCA_009778865.1 Chloroflexota bacterium
ACCTCCATAGTGTCTATATAGACACTATAATTCTACCAGAAAAAACACTAACCGCAAAGCTTTTTAATGTTGTTTTCTGCAGTTAGTGCCTAAAAAGGGCGGAATTTAGGAACTTTAGTTGTAGGAAAGTGCCAAAACGTTTGCAATTAGTTTTTTTAAGTAACTAAGATGAATAATCCACACACCGTTTTTCATCTGGAAAACAGTTTCTGTGGCAGTTAACATTATAAGAAAAAACAACTCACGCATTCTTGCCGTGTTGATATTCACTTCAAATTTCATTAGATTATCCGCAGCCGCTTCAATATCACCAGTACCAATTTCCACTATCAACAATTCACTTACATTTAGAGAAACTAGAGAGTTCACTTCCATATAATGACTACGAATTTTGTCTATTGGTTGACTAAATTAGCATCATATAATTGTTCAGGCGGTCAGTGAACATATGGAAAATAACGCAATAACAAAATAGCTTACGCTCAGAAGGTATCTATACCGCCAAAAAGTTCTTTGACAAACTTAACCTAAAGCTTAAGACGTGCTATAATAAATCTTTCCTTAAAACCAAGCGGGGGATCTATATGAACGGAATTTTAAAACTCAAAAATGAAATTATCGCTTCTATTACCAAGGCTTTTGAGTATGCATACGAGAAAGATATGCTGCCGCAGGTATCATTGCCGCAAATTACTGTAGAGCGTCCTAAAGATAGTAAAAACGGCGAATACGCTTGCAGCGTGGCTTTAAAAGTAGCTTCTTCTATGAATATGCGTCCTATGCAAGTGGCAGAAGCTATAGCACAGAATATTGATTACAGCCATTCATTTGAATGCATGGTGGCTCCTCCCGGCTTTTTAAATTTTACGGTACGAGACAATTGGCTTCAACAAAGTGTAGACAGTACGCTGGTTGCCGGTGATAATTATGGTAAACTGGATAAATATCGCAATCAAAACGTGCAGATAGAATTTGTTTCTGCCAACCCTACAGGCCCCATTCACGTAGGTCATGGCCGCGGTGCTGTGTTGGGGTCAGCTCTGGGTAATGTCTTAAGCCAAGTCGGCTATAACGTGCTACGTGAGTTTTACATTAATGATGCCGGTAATCAAATTGCCTCTTTTAAAGATTCTCTTTATGTCCGCTATATGCAAGTTTTAGAACAAGCTGAATTCACAATGCCGCAAGATGGCTATATGGGCAAATATATTATAGAATTGGCTCAAGAGATCCAAGAACAAAGCGGTGACGTTTTTAAAAATGATGCCGATGGTTTAGCACAAATGGGCCTTTTAAAAATGCTAGCAGATATTAAAACCGATCTGGGCGTTTTGGACGTGCAATTTGACAGCTGGTTCTCAGAAAAAAGTTTGTTTGATACTGGCGAGTATCAAGTTGCTCTTGATAAATTAAATACTAAGGGTTATCTATTAAAACGTGACAACGCTTTATGGTTTGCCTCTTCTGAACTAGGAGAGGAAAAAGACAACGTCATAGTGCGCTCAGACGGTACGCCCACCTATTTTGCCACCGATATCGCATATCATCATAATAAGTTTCTGCAACGCAATTTTGACCGTGTCATAGATATTTGGGGTGCCGATCACCAAGGTCATGTGTCACGCATGAAATCAGTGTTACAAGCTTTGGATATTGACCCAGATCGCTTAACCGTGCTTATTGCTCAAATGGTAACTATCAAGCGCGGCAATGAGTTAGTAAAAATATCTAAACGCGGCGGTACTTTGGTCACTTTGCGTGAAGTGATCAATGAGGTAGGTAGAGATGCCGTGCGTTTTGCTTTTATGAGCCGCTCAGCTGACAGTCAGATGGATTTTGATCTTGAACTGGCAAAAAAAGAAAGTGCGGAGAACCCAGTCTATTATGTGCAATACGCCTATGCGCGCATAGCCAGTATTTTACGTAAAGCCGAAGAAGCCAAAATTTCTTACGAAAAAGCTGAGGTTAGTTTATTAAAACATGAAGCTGAACTGGCTTTAATTAAAAAGATACTGATGCTGCCAGAAAAAATAGAACAAGCAGCTGATGAGTTGACTCCCCATTATCTGTCCTATTATGCAAGTGACCTAGCCACTATGTTTCATGCTTTCTATAAAGAATGCCGCGTATTAGGCAATAAAGATAAAAAACTTGACCAAGCCCGCCTAAAATTGTGTGCTTGTGCTAAACTGGCACTATGGCGCACTTTGGCTATTATGGGTATCTCAAGCCCAGAAAAGATGTAAGCACTAAAGCCGTCTCTTGGCTTGAAAGAGCAACAACAAAAAGACTATAATGAGTATTTGTTAAACAATAGAGGGAAAGAGATGCTCTCGGTAAACGTAGGAACTTTACTGCAACAAGAAAGCGGCAGCAAAAAAATAGTGGCGATAGACGATGTAGTAGAAAATGGCAACGATCGTTTTTTAGTCAAAGGTACAGTGCGCCTATGCAAAACCAATCGTTTTATTGTAGCTGAAGCCGATCTTGTGGCCACAAGTGAACTTACCTGCATGCGTTGTCTCAATAAATTTATATCTACTTTTACAGTAAAATTTACTGATGAGTTTTATACTAAAGATAATCTTATCGTCATGGCCCGTGAAGGTAATAGAGAAGACGACTTGGAAGATTTTTTTACTGTGGACGGGCGTAATATATTGGACTTAAGCGAAGCGATACGACAATATGCTATCATGTCCGAGCCTTTAAAACCCATATGCACTGAAAACTGTGACCCTTTAAGACAAAGATAAATAACGGAGAAAATCTAAATGGCTGTTCCTAAACAAAAAACCACTAAACACAATACTTTAACTAGACGTTCACATGATGCCGTAGAACCGGTAGCTTCTATAAATTGTCCTAAATGTGGTGCTGTCAAATTATCTCATACTGTGTGTCCTAAATGCGGTGCTTATAAAGATAAGACTGTAATCGCCGTTAAGAAATAGTTTTGTAAATCTTTAAAAACTTTTACTTTAACAATTTATGAGTGCTATTTTAGAGAAACGCAAATCGCGGGCGGCAGCCTTGCAAGTGCTTTATGAAGTAGACTTGACTCATCATGACGTCAAGATAGCTTTGTGGCATTTGTGCGGTGCCACCGAAATCTCAACGGAAAGTGCACAAAAGGCCGGCGAAATGGCCAGCGGTACTCTTGCTAATCTTAAAAAAATAGATAAACAAATAGTTCTGTACGCACCGCAGTGGCCGGTAGATCAGCTATCTCCCATAGACCGCAATATATTGCGTCTTTCTATATATGAAATCAAGTATTGTTTGGACGGCGCTCCTCTGAAAGTAGTCATCAACGAAGCAGTGGAATTAGCCAAAGCTTTTGGTGCCGATAGCTCTTCGCGTTTTATTAACGGTGTTTTAAGTTCGGTAGCCAAAAATGTTGAGTTAAGTGTCAAAAAAAGAGTGGTTTAGGGGGAGTGTAATAGTTAGAAAAGCGAAGTATTTACTTATGCTTTTATGAGTTTTTGAGTAGTTTTGTAGGAATGTATTGTACAATTTAAACTCATTGAGTTTAAATCGGGGTTACAGATGACAAAAGCAAATGCAAAAATATGGTTTTTATAAAAACGGCAAACAGAGATGGTTGTTAAACAAAGAAGCAACAGCAAGAACATCATCACAAAGCCGTTCAACTTTTTACCGAAAAAATAGAAAGCTATGGCTCATAGAGCCTAATATTCCAATTACTGGAGAAGTTTATCAGGCCATAATAATTGATGCTCAATTTCTTTCCAATAAGACGGCTATTCTTATAGCAGTGACACCTAAGTTCAGTGTCAGCTATCACTGGTCAAAAGGCGGAGAGCGGACTGATGAATATGAAGCATTACTCTCAAAGCTCCCGCCATCAGAGTATATAATTTGTGATGGGAACAAAGCTATTTTGAGCGTTTGCAAGCGAATATG
>WRFJ01000094.1 GCA_009778865.1 Chloroflexota bacterium
AATGCTTAAAGCTTACCCTTGCGATCTGGCGGTGCTGGCTGGCTATATGCTTATTATCAGTTCGCAAATGTGCGAAACCTACGATATGATAAATTTACATCCGGCTCTGCCCGGCGGCCCTAAAGGTACTTGGAGAGAGGTTATCTGGCAGCTTATAGAGCAAAAAGCTGTTGAAAGCGGAGCTATGATGCACTTAGTTACCCCGGAACTTGATTGCGGACCGGTAGCTACCTATTGCCGCTACAACTTACGCAGCGCAGACTTTGATGAACTGTGGCAGCAGGCAGAAAGACAAAGCATGCAGGAGATAAGAGAGACTCAAGGCGAATACAGCTTGCTGTTCCAGAAAATACGTAACGAGGGCATTCGCCGTGAGTTCCCGTTAATAGTCTACAGTCTGCGTTCGTTTATAGAGGGGCATGTGTATATAAAAGACCACGCTATTTATGATAAAGACCATAAACTCATAGACGGATATGACATAAGCACTGTTATTAAATAAATTACAAAAAGTCTAATATTGAGCAGTGTTTTTTGCGGTGAAAACCGAATATAACAATATGCAATATATGTATTTTACAGAAAGTCAAAGAAACCTATTTGCCATCTTCTTTTTTATCGCCTAATATCTCATCTACAAAACCATATTCCATGGCACCGCGAGCATCCATGTAGAAGTCACGGTCTGAATCATGAGCAATTTTCTCTAGAGACTGTCCGGTATTTTCAGCCATAATGCGACGCAAAAGATCTTGTAAGCGCAGTATTTCTTTAGCGGTAATTTCAATATCAGAAGCTTGGCCCTGGGCACCACCTAAAGCTTGATGCATATGTACGGTAGAGTGCGGCAAAGCATAGCGCTTGCCCTTTTTACCAGCCGATAAAATAACGGTAGCCATAGAAGCAGCGGTGCCTAAAACTATAGTGGAGACATTACTCTTAATAAGATTCATGGTATCTATAATGGCTAAGCCGTCGCGGATAGAACCACCCGGGCTGTTGATGTATAAGTGAATATCTTTTTCACTGTCTTCTCTGTCAAGATATAGTAATTGGGCCACAATAGAATTAGCTACCTGGTCATTAACATCAGTACCCAAAAATATAATACGCTCACGTAACAGCAAAGAATAAATATCAAAAGCTCTTTCGCCGCGAGCACTGCTTTCAATAACTGTAGGTATAATAGACTGCGGAATATATTTATCCACCTTGTTTCCTCCTCACGACTAAAGTTTAAGATTTATACAAAACTTCAATCGTTTAATTATAACGTTTTATGTAAAATTTTGTTAGCACCTATTTGGCGTCGGTCTTTTTGGCTCTGGGTTTAGCCGTCGCTTTTCTCTCGTTATCCGATTTTTCAACTTCAGTTACAGTTTTCTTAGCGGTAATTTCAGTAATCGGCTTTTCTTTAGCAACAGCTGCCCTGCTGGTCTTGGCAGCTTTTTTGCCGGCAGAATTACCCAAAGCTATTTCGCGCAATCTTACAGTAGCTTTTTCGGTAAGCAAAACATGCTTTAGCTGCATCTTATATTCCTGGTTTTCCAAGGCTTTCTTATAGTTTTCTTTTTCCTGGCCTTCTGTCATCATCTCTAAAGCCTTGGCAATCTCTTGTTCTAACTCTTCATCGGAAACGGTTATGTTTTCTGTATCCATCAGTTTTTGCATATATAAAGACTTGCGCACTGCTTCACGGGCAATAGGCGTATATTTGGTCATCATCTCATCTCTGTTAATGCTTTCCAACTGCTTGGTAAAATCAGCAGCGCTACGACTGTTACTGCGCAAACGCATCATATCTTCATTTAACATATTTCCCACTTCTTCACCCACTAAAGAACTGGGAAACTTAATGTCAGCTTTAGCCAAAGCTGCCTCAAAAATAGCCGCTTCCCAAGCTTTTTTAGCATTTTGGCTGTAATTACGAGAAAGATTTAAGCGGATTCTTTCTTTAAGCTCTTCTAAAGTCTTAAACTCTTCGCTAAAACTAGCGGCAAAATCATCGTTTAACTCTGGTAATAACTGTTCTTTAATTTCTTTAATTGTAACGGTAAACTCAGCTTTTTGACCGCGGAAAGCTTCTTTGGGAAAATCATCAGGTACATCTAAAGTAAAGCTCTTATTTTGATTAATGACAGACCCCACCAAAGCATGAGCAAAGCCGCGCATAGGATAAGGACTGCCGATGCGTACTACATATTGAGCATCCTTTTGGTCCAAAAGAATCTCCTCGCCGCTTTTACCCAACACATCAAATAGCACTAAATCATATTCTTGTACAGTAGTGCGCTGACTGGGAGCATAATCGGCTTTATCGCGAAGCAAGTCTTCAACAGCTTCATCAACCTTAGCTTCACTAAATTCGCTTTTAATTTCCGGTACACAGATGCTTTGGTAATCACCAAGATTAATCTCCGGAGCTTGCGGACTGACAACCTCCAACTGCACTTTAGGCTCTAAAGCAGTAAGTATTACCAGTAATTCAGAAACGCCGGCAAACTCGGGCTGGTCCGACCATTCCATCTTCTTAAGCTGGCGCATATCTTCTTCTACTTCCAAAAGCATAGCCGCACGACCACCCACTGTCTGTTCCACGATAGGACGCGGAGCTTTACCTTTACGAAAACCTTTGATAGTCATTTTTTTGACTATTTTTTTGTAAGCTCTCTGCAAGTATTCTTCAACCTCAGCTTCATCCAATTCAACGGTAAATATATTGCTGTGGTCTTCAAATTTTTTATCTACGATTTGCATGTTTATGACTGTTCCTTTTTATCTTTAGTAATATCTATGTGAAGCTCTTTAAGTTGTTTATCCTCTACTATAGAAGGTGCTGAAAAAAGCAGATCTTGAGCGTTTTGATTCTTAGGAAACGGAATAACATCGCGGATAGAATTTTCGCCAGCTAAAATCATCACCAAACGATCTAAACCTAAAGCCACACCGCCATGAGGAGGTGCGCCGTAGCTAAATGCTTCCAATAAATGTCCGAAACGATCTTCAATATCGCTATCGCTGTGTTTTAAGATATGGAAAATATGGCGCTGCATATCAGCGTTATGAATTCTGATGCTGCCGCCGCCTATTTCATAGCCGTTGCAAGCAATATCGTAAGCACGACTCATAGTAGTGCCCACCAGTTGTTCATCATACAATCTGTATTCATCAGCCTCGGTAGGGGCAGTAAAAGGATGATGCATGGAATCCCAGCGCTTATTTTCCTCATCCCATTTAAAAAGCGGAAAGTTGGTTATAAAGCAAAACTTAAGTTCGTTGGAATCATACTTATTTAAAGACAGGCAGATACGCCTGCGCATATCTCCCAACACTTCGCAGGCTTTCTCCCAACAATCAGCGATAATTAAAATCAAGTCGCCGGCTTTGGCACCTAAACGCTTAGCAATTGAGGTTATTTCCGGCACGCCCATGTGTTTAGCAGCCACCGAGCGTATCTGCTCCAGAGTAAGATTATCCATATCGGCTTTTTCGTCAAAACCGACTGTCATTACGCCGGCTGCCCCTAGAGAGCGGGCCATTTCCTGCAGATTGTCAAGCTGACTTTTATTATAGTGACCGATACCGGGCACACAAATAGCTTTGATGCTTTTACCATCAGCTAGGCTGTTCCTAAAAACACCAAAAGCGCTGTCTTTTACTAAATCGACAATATCATAAAGTTTGACGTCAAAGCGTAAATCAGGCTTGTCACTACCGTAGGTATTCATAGCCTCATGATAGCTAAATACCGGAAAATCTTCATTAAATTTACGGCCGGGCACTACTTTTTTAACTAGCTCCGCCAATAAAGTATGCATAAGTTTTAAGATGTCGCTTTCGTCTATAAAACTCATCTCGATATCAGGCTGAGTAAACTCA
>WRFJ01000095.1 GCA_009778865.1 Chloroflexota bacterium
CATGCCGCCGAAAGTGCTTTTAATTTGCTGTCCGATATGGGCGTGCCCGAAGTTATTATGCTGGCCTTACTGCCTTTTATAGTACACTTTGCCGTAGGCGGCAACGCCGCTATGATTGCTGTTTCTTTCCCCATGTTAATGCCTTTTTTTGAGGCCGATGGTGTATTGCTGGCCGGAGCGGTCATGCTGGCTTTTGTTTCGGCCAGAGCCGGGGGGTTGGCTTCTCCGGCCAATAACGGTTTTATCATGTTAGCAGAGTACAGCCAGACACGCATGCGGCGGGTTTATAAATACCTGTTGCCGGCAGTAGCTATACTTATGTTTTTAGGAGTGGTATTTTTTATTTATATTTGAAACCATAAAGCATTTAAAGTCATATTCGGCTTCAAATATGTTATAATGGCACTTACCTATGTTTATGGGTTTTGCTCTGTCAAACGTATTTTATAAGGTCATAATTATGAATATTGTCGGTATTGATTTAGGTACAACAAACAGTCTTATTTCCTATTTTAAAGATGGAAAAAGCCAGATTATAAAAAATGTTCACAATGAACGGTTGACGCCTTCTGTAGTAAGTGTGTTAGAAAATGGCGAAATTATTATCGGGCAAGCCGCTAAAGAACGGCTGTACACTCATCCTCATCTGACTGCCGCAGCATTCAAGCGTTTTATGGGTACTAAGAAAAAATATACTCTTGGAAAGTACACCTTTACACCCGTTGAATTATCTTCTCTGGTCCTTAAGTCGTTAAAAGCTGATGCCGAGGTAGCACTTGGTGAATGCATAGAAGAGGCGGTTATAAGTGTGCCTGCTTATTTTAATGAACAGCAGCGTCGCGCCACTAAGCAAGCCGGAGAATTGGCCGGCTTGCGTGTTGAACGGTTAATCAGTGAGCCTACAGCCGTAGCTCTTGCCTACGGCTTGCATGAAAATAATGGGGATTGTCAATTTCTGGTCTTTGATTTAGGCGGCGGCACTTTTGATGTATCGGTAGTAGATTTATTTGATAATATTTTAGAAGTAAAAGCTGTTGCCGGTGATAATTTTTTAGGCGGCGAGGATTTTGATCAGGCCATTACTGATTATTTTATCCAAAATCAGCAATTACAAAACTATTTAGATGCCAAAGGACAGTCTATTATTAAAGAAAAAGCCGAGGCGGTTAAATGTAAATTATCATCTTGTAAAACTGCTGAAATGAATGTAGTACTGGGTGATATGTTATATACAACAACATTAACACGGACTATTTTAAAAGAAATTTTTGAACCGATTTTTCTGCGTCTGAGGCAACCGATAATGCGTGCTTTGCATGATGCTAAATTAACAACAACCGATCTGTCGCATGTAATTTTGGCAGGCGGATCCAGTCGCATGCCGTCAATTCGTACTTACGTTACTCGAATGTTTGAACGTTTGCCCATGGATTCCATTGATCCTGATGAGGCTATCGTTTTAGGGGCAGGCGTTGCCGCTGCCTTAAAAGAGCGAAACCAAGATTTAAGCGAGCGTCGCATGACAGACGTATGCCCATACACTTTAGGTACTGATATAGTGGAAGATAATCAGTTTGGCAGCTTGCAAACTAACATATATCAGCCCATTATTGAGCGTAATACCGTTATTCCTTGCAGCAGGGTAGTTAGGTTATATAATGCAGTTGACAATCAAAGGAAAATGAATATTAAAATTTATCAAGGAGAAAACCGCCAGGCCGATCAAAACTTAAAACTTGGTGAATTAAATATTAATATACCGCCTAAACCTAAATGGCAGTCATCTGTTGATATTCGTTACACATACGATGTTAACGGCTTACTTGAAGTAGAGGTCACCAGCTTAGATACCGGGCAAACCAAGCGACAAATCATTGTAAATTCGGAAAATCAACTAACGCCCGAAGAAATTAATGCCTGTTTTAAACGTTTGGCATCATTAAAAATTCATCCGCGTGAAAAAGACGAAAACCGGTTGTTGCTAGCACGTGCCGGGCGGCTTTATGAGGAATTTTTAGGCGAGATGCGCACTATAATTGACCGCCAAACAATCTTATTTGAGGCTGTTCTTGATAAGCAAGATTTATTTCTTATTGAAGAAGCCGCCAAAGAGTTTTCTGCTTTTTTGGACGAGATAGAAGGGGTAATGTATTAAATGGGCAAAAAGACAGATTGCTGGAGTATTCTGAAGATTAACCCGACAGATAATATACGCGAGATTAAGAAAGCGTATGCACAACAGTTGCGTATATATAATCCTGAAGATGATCAGTTGGGGTTTATGATATTGCGTGAAAGTTATGAGCAGGCACTAAATTGGGCTTCGGTTTCTAAGTATGATGATGATACGATGGTTGCACAACTTGATGAGCAACTGGCCGAAATTTTGCAAGACAATACTGATGAAGACAGTTTTGATTATAGCGATACATTGTCTATAAAGCCTAAGGAACAACTAGCCGAACTTTTGTCAGATAACACTAGTAAAGAAGCGTTAATTTTTGAACAATTAGCTGAATTATACAACTGTTTTGAGCGACGTACGAGTTCGAATGAATGGCAACGTTTTTTTGACAGCTTAAATGTCAGTGAATTTCAAGTATTGCAAAATATAGTCGTTTGGTTTTTAAACGAGCATTATGTTTTGCCTCGTTATATTTGGTATTATCTGGACTCAGAGTTTAATTTTAGCAGTAGCCCCCTTTTTAATTGGGCATTTCTAATGGACAAGCCACAACATGATACTTGTGCACCATTACTTACAATATTCCGCGACGATATGAAAGCTCTGAATATTGATTTGGCACAATACGCCGGATTACGTGCCGATGCTTATATTGCGTATATAAAAGATGATTGGGGTCCTGCTGAAAATTTTGCGCGCCAAGCCATTATGATTTATCATAAAGACTATTTGACGCAAGCCATATTAGCAGAGGCACTGGCATTTACTGGTGAAAAACAAAAGGCTGTTGATTATTATAAACGGTCATTAAGTTTGCAGTCAGATTATCGTATGCATTATAGCCTTGCACGAACTTGGCTGGAACTTGGCGAATATAAAAAAGCTTCTAAAGAATTTAAAAAATTGCGCAATATATTTTCTGCAAAAGATCGCCGCGAACAAAAACTCGTTAAAGAGCAGTTTTTAAAATATGAAGAGATGTTTTTAGATGATAGGTTAAGGGTAGGGGAAATTACGAAAATCGGTTATTCTTTTCGGAAGAATACATTACAGCAGGCAAAACAAATTTCTTTTGTTTATCGGTCACCACAAAATTCCTGGTGGATGGCAGTTAAAGGTTATATACCGATCATTCTTTCAGTTAGCATTCTTATGACTGTAAGATTGCTCTTGCACTGTTAAACCATAGTATTGAATTTGCGCAAAAGCCTATAGTAAATTAATCCCTAATTTTTCCAATATAAGTAATATAAAGCCCAATTTTATACCTAAATTGTATGTATTTTGGAGTTTGGCTATTACTTATTATTAAGTAATATGCTTATCCACAATATGGCAGTAAACTTTATGATTTTACGAATGTTTAATAATTCCATATAGACTCATATTACTTAAGCAAGCAAAGTTAGGGATTAAAAACAAAAATCCGAAATCTGCAGCAATAATTTTGTTGCCGAAAATAGTTCGGATTTGACATTGCATGGTACCCTCGACACGATTCGAACGTGCGACATGCTGCTTAGAAGGCAGCCGCTCTATCCAACTGAGCTACGAGGGCATA
>WRFJ01000096.1 GCA_009778865.1 Chloroflexota bacterium
TAAATAAATATAAAGTACCGGCCTTAGACAGCAACATACACTTTGACAGCCCGGCTGACTTTATACAACAGGAAAAAGAACGTATGCTGGAAGTCGGTTTTGTGGCTGAACAAGCTATGCGTTCAGGTTCTTTTGTACAAAAAGACAATTCGGCTGTTATTGCCTCTTCCGGCCAACCTGGTATCGAAGTAATGCGCATTTCCCAAGCTTTAAAAAAATATGATTGGCTTAAAGATTATTACTGGAAAGCCGTAGAGGTGGATAAAGATAAATACACCGCTCACGTGGAAATAAACGACGCCGACGGCTACTTTATACGCTCCCTGCCCGGTGTTAAAAGTGATATGCCGATACAGACTTGTCTGTATATCTCATCGGCTAACTCCATTCAAGACGTGCACAATATCATTATCGCCGAAGAAGGTTCGGAGTTGCATATTATTACTGGCTGCACAGTGGATCACGGCGCTGACCACGCTTTACATGTCGGCGTTTCTGAATTTTATGTAAAGAAAGATTCCACTATTTCTTTTACCATGATCCACAATTGGAGTAAAACAACCGATGTGCGCCCGCGCACTGGTATTATTATAGATGAAAACGGCACTTATCTAAATAACTATGTTTTGATGCGCCCGGTAGGTACCATCCAATCTTATCCTATGGCACGCTGCGTAGGTAAAAACGCTGTAGCTCGCTTTAATTCGGTTATCGTCTGCCCCAAAGGTTCTTTAATGGATATCGGCGGCGGCGTGCTACTTGAAGCTGAAGGCTCCCGAGCTGAAATTGTGGCCCGCTCAATAACCACCGGCGGCGAAGTAATTTCCCGCGGCATAATGAGCGCTACTGCTCCTAACGTCAAAGGCCATTTGGAATGCACATCTCTTATTATGGACCAAGGCGGTATTTCCGATGCCATTCCGCAATTGCGTGCTACTGTACCCAATGTTGACTTAACCCATGAGGCAGCGGTCGGCCGCATAGACGAGGAAGAAATAGAATATCTAATGTCGCGCGGCATGAGTCGCGAAAAAGCCACCGCCACCATTGTGCGTGGTTTCTTAAACATGGATATTTCCGGCTTGCCGGCAGTATTAAACGATGAAATAAAAAAGGCTATAGAGACTGCTCAAGAAGGCATATAGAAAATATATTATTACAGCAGAAGCCTCACGCCATAAATAACGCGAGGCTTCTTACATTTAAGTACTATGTTTATTTATTATTTTGCCGTAAATCGTTATGCTGTTCCTTATTTTTTTCTTTAGTATATAAAAGTTTTTTCTCTTGTTTTTTTATAAAGATAAAAGCTGTAACACTCACAGCCAGTACTCCAAGCCATATCCACAGCCCTAGAAGCGAGGCTTGAGCCAGCTCGTCAGATGTATACTGTGCGGTAATAATCATATCGTGCTGTACACTGCTAAAATCTTGATCCCAACCGACAAAAGTATACCCTTCCCGAGAAGGATCAACCGGAGGAATGGCATCATAATATTTAGGTACACGTATTACTTTAAGCTCGCTGCCGTCCCAGTCATTAAATGTCACATAATAATAGTCGGGTGTTATTTCATCATATCGACCAGTACGATCAGCAGCTTGTGTTTGATAATAAAAAGATGGCCAAAGTGCGCACACAACATTAACCACTAGCAACATGGTTAAGAAAACAGCTGATATTTTACCGATATGATTTTTAAAAGTCACAAAATTTCTCTTTCAAAAACGAGCATATTTTATTTTACACAAAGGTCCCTTTTTTAGGCAAATAATTTGGTTATGTATTTTGCCAATATGATTAAATATTAATAAGACTTTTCTTTTATTGATATTTAATATATAATTTACCACTATAAATACGGAGAGATGTCCGAGCGGTTTAAGGAGCTCGCCTGGAAAGCGGGTGTAGGGGCAACTTTACCGCGGGTTCGAATCCCGCTCTCTCCGCCATACTATTTTTTTGAACGTAATTATTAAGGTAAAACGGCTTGTGGACACAGTGTTGGACACATTTTTTAAAATTCAATATTAATCGCATCTAAAATCTCCTGCGTATTAAGATGATGTATGTACACCAAAAATAAAGATATTTTCACGCCGGCTGTGAATCTGCTGGCTTTCTTTTTTAAAATTAACTACCAAGTCTTTTAATATTTTATGTATACTTAACTGATTTTTATTCCCTACCAGAGTCAATGTTTTACTATTTTTTGTACAATTTTTTTCTCTTGATATTTTAGTACATATGTTCTAAAATGTTAAACATGCGCACAGAATTTTTGAGGTATAAGATATGAATTACGTCGATCGATTGTTTAAAGAGAATATAGTGCAGATGGGAATTACGATACAAAAGGCACGCACTGAACGTAAATTAAATCTACAGATGTTGGCTATTATGACTCATATTAACCCAGGGTTTTTAGGAGATATTGAGGCTGGGATTGTAGTTCCTAGTTTTAAAGATATTTATAAGATAAGCTACGCGTTAGGATATGATTTGAGCACTTTTTTTGCTTTACTGGCACGTTAGCCGCTTAAACTGTTACGATTATAGATATCTTAGCCGTTTTGGCTCTTTAAAACACTTGAACAATGGCATGAAGAATTCCCGGGAGTAGATTATCCTGAAAACATTGCCGAAATAGATATTGCCAAACATAGAAGCGGCCGCACCGATACTATTAATCTGTACTTTCGGAAGGAGGTGATGAGGTTTGAGGGAGGGGTGCGGGCTTAAGGCATGGTAAGAGGATTGGGGGGTATTGGTTGGTTGGTTGGTTTTTGGAAGGTTTTGGGCGTTGCATAAATGAAGGATCCGAGAAAAGAACTAGAGATCCCTGCTTATTGAGATCTCTAGTTCTTTCTATACACATGACAACCCACCACCGTAGAGCGGTGCGTTATGGTTTTGTTTTAGCACAGTACACTTTACGCCCCTTGCGCATCTCATAATAAGATAGATTTGCCCGCAAGATAATCTCGTCTATTATTTCCTCAATCTGCCTTTTTGAGAATGAGGCGATAGCGATTGGATTTGACCTACTTCTATTAAAGCATTGAACAACTAAGACGTAATGTGGGATCATTTGCACTCCCATCTCTTTAATATCGGCATATGGTATTGTTTGTATTTCTTTCTTATCCAGCCCAAGCTCTACATTAAATGCTCCCAAAGACGGGACAATTATATATTGGTCGGTAAAAACAAGTTTGCGAAAAATCATTTTTATAATTTCACGTGTTAATATGTAGAAAGCGATACCTGAAAATATGCCATATAAAAAACTAGGTAAATAAGGGGGAGAATAAACACGTCCTGTGAGCCAAAGAATAGCCATAACAAATAAACCGATGTCCATAATGATACCAACTACAACGCCTATAATAAACCCCGTTCCCCTCGGCATAAATACTTTATCATGCATAAATGTAGTTCTTTCTTAAACACTTTATGATTGTATAGATTATCATTTTAACGATACCAATAATCTGATATTTTCATAGAACTACTAAACAATGTTCTGTATGCCCATCCCTCATTTGCTTTAGTAACAATTTGAGAGACAAGTCCTTTGCCTGTCATGCCCCCAATCCTTGGTCCAATTAAAGAGTTAGTAAGTACCATAGTTAAGCAGCTGTTCCAGCAAGTTTTTTCTTCTCATCTGATACCAGTATAACATTCCAGACTGACTTGCGCATA
>WRFJ01000097.1 GCA_009778865.1 Chloroflexota bacterium
AAAGTAATCCAGTGCAATATTGCCGTAAGATACTTCAAACAAAAAAGTGTGGCCGTACATCACACCTAAAAGATCTTGGCCGGCTACCACATCACGTCCGAAAGTCAGCACGCGCGGCTGGGTAGAACCTTTGGCTACAAAGAAGGCTTTATAACCCTCTTCTTTAAGGTTGTCTATGGTCAGTTGGCCTTCACCAAAAGTGCTGTTGTATTTTACTTCAACGTTGGCAATACGCGTCATACTTTCGCAGGTAATTGAGAGAATATCTTTAGGCAATCTGTAATCAGGAATAAGCCATAAAGAGCCGCCTAAACGAGCTGAAGCTTCAAAGATGGTTACCTGATAACCTAGTCTTCCGAGCTGAAAAGCTGCGTTAAGCCCAGAGGGGCCGCCGCCGATGACGGCCACTTTAGCACTATCAGGCTTGGTAAAGGCCGGTTTTTCGGTAAGATAGGGAGTATAAGCATCGGAAAGAAAACGCTTTAATAAGCGCCGCCCAATGGCACCGCCCTTGTTTTTATAATTACATTCCAATTCGCATATGCCGCATACATAGCCACATATATTGAACATGGGGTTATTGTCGTACAAATAGTTGCCGATCTGAATAATACCGTCTTTAGCCTGCTCAATATCGCTGGGCAGTAAAGACATCAAGACGTTGGTCCTTTGGATATCTTCCTTGATTGGGCATTTAATTTGGCAGGGAGGCAAAAGTTGGATTAAAGCTTGTTCAACGTTTTTGCCGCTGTTGTTTTCGCTTTTCCACATAAGACACTAAACTCCTTTTGGGCTCTGTATGGTGTATGCCGGCATTTAATTTAACAAAGTTTGCAATTCTGCGTTTAGCATCTCTGATGCTTTAATAGCTCCCTTAAGAACTTTGGGCGAGAGTTCTTCACCGAAAGTTGTGACATTTTGGGCACAAACGGCGTAAACGGTAATATCTTGGGGCATATCCAGACCATTTTGACGACCGAAGGCTAAAGTATTAAGCAGGCCCAAGTTGTGGTGACTGTATTGGTTTTGTTTAAGGTCATCCAGTTCTTTAGCACTAAAGCGTAAAACTGTACCGTCAGGTTGATTACTACATACGATACTGTCTGCAATATATGCTTTGTCGTAACCTTCTAGTAAATCTAAAAGATTTATTCCGGTAAGGGCAGCTGTCTGGCAGTCCACAAAGGATGGCAAACATTTTTCCTGCAAAAGCTGTACGGTACGTATACCTACGCCGTCGTCGCTCATAATAAGATTGCCTACGCCCAATACTAAAACTTTCATATTTGTATCTTGCGCCTAAATTTATAAGACCTATAACCAATTCTAATTATACCTATACCGCTGTTTTTAAAGAAATCTTTTTTACGTTTGAAAAAGCAAAATATTGCTTTATTTTATGGGCGTATGCCCAAAATAACTGCTAAATGTGCTATAAAATCATAGATTACTTAACAACTCTGAAATAATTTTAGTGATTGCACAAGAACCTGATAATTTTGGGTTACTGATAAAGTATAATAATAATGGCTAGAGTTTTTACAAAAGTTTAAGCCATCTTTTGTTTCTTAGTATTTGTGTTATTAAGGTGTAATGTTTAAAATAAATATATTGAGATCATGATGAGGTTGCGTAATGAGAAAATTTAAGTGTTCAATATGCGGATATGTCTATGATGAAATTATCGGTATTTCCCAAAATGGTATAGCGCCGGGCACTAAATGGGAAGATGTGGCCGATGATTTTATATGTCCTATATGCACGGCACCAAAATCCGTTTTTAAATTACTTGAAGAAACTAAGCCTGCGCCGTGGCTGCTTGCTAATACTAATGCTTCTGTTTCTTTAGATCTTGATGAGTTATCTGCCGGCGAAATTTCGGTCATATGTTCCAACTTGGCCAAAGGTTGTGAAAAACAGCGTCTTATGGCTGAAATGGAAGCCTTTAATAAGCTTGCCGATTATTTTAAATCAAAAGCAACTGTTGAAAACGGCAGAACGCTAAATGATGTTATAAAAATGCTTGATAACGATATGTCTGAGAGTTTGACTGCTGCCAATGCGGCAGCAGCAGCTAATGCGGACAGAGGTGCTTTGCGTTCGCTAGTATGGAGTGAAAAGGTCAGTATAATGCTTAAAACATTGCTTAGTCGTTTTGCAAGTGAAGGCGAGACTATGCTGGAGAATACCAATATTTATGTTTGTGACATCTGTGGGTTTATTTACATAGGTCAGTCACCACCTGAAATATGCCCAGTATGCAAAGTGCCAGATTATAAAATCATTCAGGTGGAAAGGAGATAAAGCTATGCCAGCATACAGAAATATTCGTCTTTGTAGCAAAGACTGCATGTGCCTTTATGTTTGCCCGTCAGGTGCAACAGATACTGAAAATAGTGTAATTGATGTAACCAAATGCGTAAGCTGCATGGCATGTGTAAACGCCTGTCCGTCACGGGCTATTTCAATGATTCCTAGCCAATATCCACCACAGCAACCCAAAGAGGAAGCAGTTATAGTAGCCCAGCACATGCTAGCAATAAGTAAAGTAAAACAGGAACAGATTGCAGATGCTGTTGCCGTATCTTCAGCTGGTGCGGTAACTAGACAGTTTGCTAAAGCTGTGGCTAAATCTAATCGCCTTATGGCAGAAGATATTTTGCGCGAGGCTGGTTATATGCTTCCGCAAAGTGACGAAGTTCGTAAACTATTAAAAGCAATACTTACAAATGCAGCGCCTGATTTTCCCAAAGACGCAGCACAGTTATTGCTTAGTAAACTCTAAAAATTAACTAAAGGAGAAGTAAAAATGGCAAACTTAAAAGGAACCAAAACCGAGAAAAATTTAATGGAAGCATTTGCTGGTGAGAGTCAGGCACGTAACAAATACACGTACTTTGCTGCCAAAGCCAAAAAAGATGGCTACGAACAAATTGCTGCTATCTTTGAAGAGACTGCCAGTAACGAAAAAGAGCACGCCAAGATTTGGTTTAAGCTGCTTTGCGGCGGTGAAATACCTACTACTACCGATAATCTTAAGGCTGCCGCTGCTGGTGAAAACGGCGAGTGGACTGATATGTACAAGAGAATGGCTGCTGAGGCTCGTGAGGAAGGGTTTAACGATATTGCATTTTTGTTTGATTCGGTAGGTGCCATTGAAAAAGAACATGAAGAGCGTTATCTCAAACTGCTGAGCAATATTAATAACGGCTCTGCTTTTAACAAAAAGGAAAAATCAGTATGGATTTGTCGCAACTGCGGTCATATTGTAGACGATCAAAGCGCTCCTGAAAAATGCCCTGTATGTGTCCATCCGCAATCTTATTTTGAACTGCGCGTAATTAATTATTAATTAAAACGAGATATACATATAAAAATGCGGAGGCTGTTTAATATACGAACAGCTCCGCATTTTTGGGATGGTTATGGCAGGCAACTAGATCTCTCAGCAAGCAAGTAATTCTTGAAATTGGATGACGGATGCTAAGTTAGACGGGTTTGCGTCAATATTTGTTCAGGGGGTTTTGATAGCATATGCATAGGAAAGAAAAACGAATTCTTAAATTTTTGTGCCATCTGTGTGCCATGAAGGCTAAAAAAACACTAATTTTGAGCGATTTCTACACCCCATACAGTATCCTTCTGAAGATTAGGCAGATGGCTACAGGATATGTCTACTAATGGATGGAACAAAAATATTTA
>WRFJ01000098.1 GCA_009778865.1 Chloroflexota bacterium
AGATGACGACAAAAGCTGATATAATAAGTAATTATTATTCTTGTATAAAGGACCGCAGGATTGTTACCTGAGTTTTTCAAATACAGTCCGTTAGTAATAGCCTGTGCTAGCTGGCTCATAGCTCAATTTATAAAAATGATGGTAGTGTTGATACAGGAAAGGCGTTTTGATGCTCTCTTTTTTACTAGAAGCGGTGGTATGCCCAGTGCCCACTCCGCACTAGTGTGTGGTTTGGCTACTGCTGTTGCTTTAGAAGATGGCTTACTTTCTGTCACCTTTGCTATATCAGCAGTTTTAGCTTTAGTGGTGATGTATGATTCTGCCGGTGTACGTCAGGCAGTAGGTAAACAGGCTGTAACTATTAATCGTATTTTACGCACGACCACTTCCAAAGAAAGTGAAAATGATGTCAACCGTTATTCCACTATACAGCATGAAATAAAAGTACTTTTAGGACATACGCCTTTCCAAGTTTTTTGGGGAGCAGCCCTAGGTATAGGAATGGCCTTTTTATGGCTTCTAATGGCCGGATATAGCTTCTAAAACAAATAACCAACTATATGTGCTATCGGTCTTGAGCACACATTATTATAAACATGCAATTTATTCAATTATATTGGTTTTTTCTATTATTTGTCGGCCCAGGTCTCTTAGTTTTTCTTTAACTTGCAAGTTTAAACTATTTTGTGTTTTCAGATATTCGTCGAGTGCTATTTGCGGGGTTACTTCTTCTATATGCAGACCCTGTAAACGTACATTGCTAGCTCTATGCACATCTCTAGTGATTACAAAATTATGCGCTGTTTTTAAAGCTTCACGCAAAGCAGCATTGCCTTTCAGAGAAACCGACTGGGCAACATTTAATTCTATAATTATTCGTACAATAGCTTCTGCAATATTTGCCTGCTCTCTTTCTATAGCCGCTAAAATAAAAGGCAGGGGATCATTTTCTTGAGGTGGCACACTTATTTTTAAAGTGACAAAACGTCTGCCGTGCAGCTTGTGAAAAAGATATTGCACTTGTCCTTGCCTGTCTATATCTAACACATAAAAACCTTTGTCGTCTTTTTCTTCTCCAAAATCTAAGCGCTCCAAAGAACCGCTGTAAACTACAGCTGGCCGTTCTTTGCGCAGCACCTGCATTTTATGTATGTGCCCCAAAGCCACATAACAAAAAGCAGGGTTAGCTAGTGCGCTCGTCGTTATTTTAGGCTCGTTGCTTAAATTGTAAGAACGTTCGGAGCCGGTAACAGCACCGTCGGCCCATAAATGAGCACATAAAATAGCCGGTACTAAAGGGTTTTGGGCGGCTATACTGGCTAAATTATTCACTAGAGCGTTTAGTTGTTTTTCTATTTCCTGATTACTGCCGCTAAGACTTAAGGGTAGTCCCATTTCGTTTAGTTCTTTTTCTGCTAAAACACCGCGGCGGATCCAAGGCAAAGCACATAATTGAAACTGACCGCTTTTGGTATCTATAACACGGCATTGCGGTTTATTAAACACGTATATATTGCCGCCATCAAGAGCCGAGAAAATATCTAGAGTTGTGGCCTTACCTTTAGAATAAGGCACATCATGGTTGCCGGCCAGCAAACACACTGCAACATTGTTTTGAGCCAGTTTTTTAAGCCTAGTGGCCAGTTCTTTTTGCTGAGTTTGCGAAGGGTCACGACTTTTATAAGCATCACCGGCAAAAATAACACCGTCTACTTTATTTTGCAAAGCGTAATCAACTAAACAGTCCAAAGCATTTAAAAAATCGCGCAGACGGGAATCCAGGCCCGTCTGCGCTTCAGTTTTGGCATATGCGTCTACGCCAATATGCAAATCGGCAAAATGAATGAGTTTCATACATTACTCAAAGGTGCTAAATACCTCACCGTTTAGTTTATTTAGAATGACATTTTCCAGTTTATCAATAGGTATTCGTATTTGTTGCATAGTATCTCTGTAGCGGATAGTTACGGCATTGTCCTGTAAACTGTCAAAATCCACAGTAATGCAATATAAAGTACCGATTTCATCTTGACGGCGGTAGCGCCTACCTATGGACTGTGTTTCATCATATTCGCAGGCCCAATGTTTAGACAGACGTTTAAAAATATCTTGGGCCACTGTGTTTAATTCTTCTTTTTTAGATAATGGCAACACGGCTATTTTGTATGGCACCAGATCAGGATGCAATTTAAGCCAGGTGCGCACTTCGCCGTTTACTTCTTCTTCGCGGTAGGCATCAATCATAAAAGTAAGGAAACTGCGCTCTACGCCGGCCGAGGGTTCGATAACATAAGGCGTAAAACGTTCCTGCCCGTCAAAATAAGAAAGATCTTTGCTGCTGCCTTGAGCATGCTGAGTTAAATCAAAATCGGCACGGTTGGCAATACCTTCTAATTCACGCCAGCCCATGGGGAAAAGGTATTCTATATCTACACAACGTTTGGCATAATGAGCCAGTTCGGCTTTTTCATGCTCTCTGAAATGCAAATGAGCGGGGTTAACCCCTAGGTCTAAGTAAAAATTCATGCGCTTCTGCAGCCATTTTTCATGCCATTCTTCATCAGCACCAGGTTTAACAAAAAACTCGATTTCCATCTGCTCAAATTCGCGGCAGCGGAATATAAAATCTCCTCTGGTAATTTCATTCCTAAAAGACTTGCCTATTTGGGCAATGCCGAAAGGCACTTTTTTGCGGGTGGAATTGACTACATTGTCAAAATTAACAAAAATGCCTTGGGCTGTCTCGGGACGCAGATAAACTACCGAAGCACTTTCTTCTACGGCACCCACATGAGTTTTAAACATTAAATTAAATTGACGTGGTTCGGTAAGTTCTCCGCCACAGTCGGGGCAGACAGCAGTCTGTAAGGTATCATGGCGAAAACGCTGTTTGCATTGCTTGCAATCTACCAAGGGGTCGCTGAAGCCGGCTACGTGCCCTGAAGAGATCCATACTTGGGGGTGCATAAGAATAGAACAGTCAATACCCACCATATCACCGCGCATCTGCACATTAGCTTTCCACCAGGCTTTTTTTATATTGTTCTTAAATTCAATGCCCAAAGGACCGTAATCCCAGCAGCTACCTAGGCCGCCGTAAATCTCGCTGGACTGGAAGATAAAACCGCGGCGGCGGCATAAAGATATTATTTGTTCCATTGTTGTCGGGTTTTGTTGCTCGGTCATCTTTTAGTTAATCCTCTTGGTTATTGTTAATATCTTTTTTATCGGTCTTTGTATTAGGTGTTGCCTTTTGTTCTGCAACAATATTTTCTTCGGCGCTAATCTTTTTTACGCCGTAAACGTCTCTACCTATAGATTTAATAAGCGGCGGTGCCAGAAAGACAGCTAGAATCACAAAAGAAATAGCTATAACTATCAAAGCAAATATCCACATGGCAACAAAATGGTGGCCGCTGGTGTTGTAGATGCATATATCCCAGTAAATATAAACGACTACCACGCTTAAAACCGCCGGGATATTACCTACTATGGGTATCAGTAATTGTGGTTTTACCAATACTCTGGCATCGTCGGTCAAAAATTCACGGGTAGCAATAAAACGGGCAGCCCAAGCCGACAGTACAGCAATTAAACAAGCAACACCTATACAAATAAAAGTAGCGGCTAGAGGTGAGCTGTATTTGGTAGGGTCGCCGTCGCTGTTAAACTGCACGGCTGTACTCTGTGGCAATTGC
>WRFJ01000099.1 GCA_009778865.1 Chloroflexota bacterium
AGAAAGCAGCGTGGTAACAAAATTCTCAATGAACGGGAAATAACTGTTCATGCTGTTGTGCCAGCCTTCAGAAGAAAGGCGCAGAGCTTCGTAATAATCCTGTTTTCTTTTGTTGATTTGCTCTTCAAACGAAATGTATTTTCCGGCATCAAAGCCGTTTTTATAAAGCAACAGTAAAGACAACAGACGGGACATGCGCCCGTTACCGTCTGCGAAAGGATGGATGCATAAAAAATCGAGTATAAAGCATGGGATAAGCAAAAGTTGATTGACGTTATACGAGCTTCTAGCATTCATAAAAGCAAGAATTACCTGTTCCATGGTAGCGGCAGTTTCATTGGCGGAAGTCGGTTTAAATCGTACCCGTCTGATGCCAGTTACGTCTAATTCCATAATAATATTATCGCTTTGTTTATATGAGCCGCCGTTTACAGGAGCATAAGACAGCATAATCTTATGGAGTTGCAGTATATCACGCTCGCTAATGTTGAGTGTGTCAAAACTTTTGTGGACAAGACTGAGGGCATCACGATACCCGGCAATTTCGGCTTCATTATGATTAAGCGGCGCACTGTTTTGGTTGACGATTTCGTTAATACGCTGCTCGCTAGTGACAATACCTTCAATGGCGTTTGACCACTTGACCGATTGTAGTTTGGCAATACTTTCAAGTTTAGTAAAGACGATCGGATAATTATCTTTTCGCTGGTTTTCTCGCTCACGTAATTCGGTAATGGCTGCAACTACGTTTATAAGCCCGACCGGCAGCATGCCGTTTTCTAAAAATGAATAATCAAAGTGTTTCAAAAGAAAGCCTCCACATTGGTTATGCATATATTATAGCATGTTTTATGCATAATATTAAAACGATGAAAGAGATTATATGCATAAATATTAATATTTTATATGCATAAAGCACTTTTGTGTCTTTAAAAAACACTTTATTTTTTGAGTCAGCTTTTGGTAAAATACAGCGCCTCCGTCAGGAAACACTCCGTCGCTCAATAAGTTATGATGGGCTACAATAGTTAAAACAACGATCTCTTTTACCAAAACGCAGGCACTATAATTCGAATTGCAGATTATATCGTTCACAAAAATGTGCCTTATATAGCGTGGACATTAATATAGATGGACAAAGTTTATTAAAAAAGTTAGCTTTTATCCAAATTAGAGAGTTGGCGGATTCTGGCCATAGCGTATCCATTGTAAAAATACTGTATCATATTCTTTTGTGTATTTAACTATAGCAGTGCAATTGAACACCGGCTTACCGTTTTCACTAAGAAATGAACAATTAATCAAATTATACGTAACAATCCATGTATTATCATTAGAGCTTTTTTCAATTTTTACTATTTGAACATCATCTTTCCAAACACCTAATGGAGCAGCTATTTGTTCAATTATTACATTTTTGTAGTCTTCTATATTTACAACATTTTTAGACTGATTATTTGAACAACCAACACAAATAAGCAGTAGCATTGTACATAAAAGAATCGAGGTTATTTTTTTCATAGTTTTAACGCCTTTAACTTTCTAGCTATAGGTTGCTAGCTTACTATTATCGTTGCATCAGACAGTAAGCTAGCAACCTGCTAAATACTAAGAAGGTATTGTAAAGCTTTGCCCACCACTTATGGCAGTAGAATAAAACTTTTTCGGCTTAAGTATATAACTAACTATACTTAGCATCAACGAGCATTTAAATGTAAAATATGTGTTTAACACAAATATAACGAAGAATTAACTTAAAGTTAATGATTATTACCCCACCCTCCCAAACCTCCCTCTCTTTCTTCTGCCTTCCTATAAGACTGATTGAGGGGTAGGTTCTCCACAGGAGAAATTAAATCAGGTAATTAAGCTTTCGGAAGATGAGGTTTTATTCTGGCTATTACAATTTAGAGAAGGTAAAGAAGACGATAAGGCTTTTAAAGATAGACTTATAGAGACCTTTATCAATAAGATGATACTTTACAACGATAAACTGGTCATTGTCTTTAATATACAGGGCAAAGACGGAGATAAATTATCGGTTGATGAGATAATAAACGACCTTGAAAGTGATGAACTCTCGAGGTTCGGATATGAACAATATGGTGGGGAAAGAGGGACTTGAACCCTCACGCCTTACGGCACATGATCCTAAGTCATGCCTGTCTGCCAATTCCAGCATTCCCCCAAAGACTTAAAAAGCAATAAGTATTTTAGCATAAACTTTTAATCAAAACACATTTTTTATTTGCCAGTACAGTATGCAATGTGGACAAGATTGCTAACTTAGCATATAATAATGGTCTTAGATTAAAATTACATAGCAGGAGACATGTAAAATGCCAAAATATGAATTTACTTGTGAAGAGTGCGGCCATACCTTCACTAAAATTATGAAAATAGATGAAAGAGATGACCAGCAAACCTGCCCCGAATGTCAAAGCCCTAAATGTGTACGCGGCGCTTCCAGTTATGCCAGAATGAATTTTCACAGTTACCATTTTAAAGGCCAAGTAGAGGTGGATGCCCGTAACCCGAGCACTCACCACTTAGGTTACAAAACCAAAACTACCAAATGGGGCTTTAATCAAACTTAAAAGTTCAAAACCCGCCACTAGGCGGGTTTTTCTTAGGAACTTAACGATAAGATATTTATGATAAAAGACAATTTAGCTACTATATTAAAAAAGTTGCCATCCGATATAGAACTAGTAGGTGCAGTTAAAACGCGTACGGCAGAAGATGTAAACCAAGCTATAGACGGCGGTTTAAAAATCATCGGTCATAACTATATACAGGAAGCATGGGCCATGTATGGTCAAATAAAACCGGTGCGCTGGCATTTTATAGGTCATCTGCAGCAAAATAAAGCTCAAAAAGCTGTGGAAATGTTTGATATGATTGAAACGGTAGACTCTTTAGAGTTAGCACAAAGCCTTAACCGTTATAGTATACAATCTGGTAAAATCATTGATATTTTAATAGAAATAAACAGCGCTGCCGAATCTAATAAAAGCGGAGTACGACCCGAGCAAGCCATAAACCTTATTAAAGATATCGCTGTCCTGCCTAGTGTCAAAATAAAAGGTTTAATGACTATGGGGCCAGCTTATGCCACCCCACAGGAATTACGCCCCTATTTTGCTGCTACGAAGATTTTGTTTGAACAAATTAAGAACATACGTATAACCAATGTAGATATGCAGATACTTTCCATGGGCATGTCTGCTTCGTATAGAGAAGCTATTGAAGAAGGAGCCAATGTTGTGCGTATTGGCTCAGCTATTTTCGGACCACGTTTCTCTAAATAATTTAAACAAATAATTGACCTATCAAGAGGAAACACCATGCAGAAAAAAGCCTTAGTAATAATAGATATTCAAAATGACACACCAAAGAATTACGTGGAAATAATTGAGAATATAAATCAATCTATTGATTGGGCTGTCAATAATGACATTCATGTTGTTTACACAAGGCATGAAAATTTGTCAGACGGCACGAGGACTTTCAAACCCAATACACGCGGATCTGAATTAGCGGTGGATTTGAAAATAGTGTCAAAAAATGTTTTTACAAAATACAAATCAAACGCATTAAGTAGTGAGGAGTTCATAGACTTTATAAATAAAAATGAAATATGTGATTTCTATCTGACAGGAGCAGATGCTACAAT
>WRFJ01000100.1 GCA_009778865.1 Chloroflexota bacterium
TGTCCTTTTAACAGCAATGGTGACGGTTCGTTTGTCCATGACCTAGTACGCAATACTTCCTCCTTAACTTCACTCTTTAACGGCTTCTTCTCCAATATGGAAGAATTTATGGGTTACGGCCGCAAAGATCCGCGTGATTGGTGGGATATGGACGATTATACTTACGGTATTAATACCAAATATTAAAGGCAGGAGTTATAGATATGTTTTGGATAGGATTAATTTTCGGCGCTGCTATTGCAGTGGGTGTGTATTTTGCCATAAAGTACAATCTAAATCTTAAGTGGTGGCAGTGGCTTTTGGCAGCCTTAGCTATATTAGCTTTATTTGCAGCCGTACAGCATTTTTACGGAAGTTTGGGGGAGAATGAAGTTAAATCGGCTTGGATAGGGTTTGCTATCTTTGGAGTAATTGCCGTTATTATAGGCGTAGTAGACTGGCTGCTTATTATTCGTAATAAGAAAGACTAGAATTTAGACTTTATCTTTTGATCTTTTATACAAAACCCTCGCTTAATTTTTAAGCGAGGGTTTTGTATAAAAGAATGGGCAAAATAATACTGATAGTAATATTAAACTTTCAAATTTTATCTTGATTGCATAATAATTTTTAACGACAAAAGCAACACTAAATATAGTATCACGCTAAGCAAGCTAGAGATATAGAAGATTATTTAAGTGTTTAATACTTAATTTGGCAAATTGTTAGTGCCAAAAGTGTGTTTAGGAGAAAAGAGAAAGCCCTCAGATCTTTGGTCTGAGGGCTTCTTCCGTAGTTTTAGATGCAGATTTTATTAAGAACGTAAGCCAGTAGTAATATATCTATTTCTCTAGGGGATGCTGGTAAAAAACCCTTAGTTTAGTATTACAACATTGGGGTTATTATTTTTTGTAGTTTCTTCCCCGAGCTTTTTTTGCTCTTGCTGACTAACTATTGCCAAGTTAATCAAACCAAATACGATAATAAAAATTATACATAACGCTTTTTCAGCTTTGGTCATTTTTCTCATTATGCGTCTCCAGCTATAGCCATCTCTGCTCTGCCCCCAATCTTTGGTCCAATTTCAAAGTTAGTCATTGTCATTGTTAAGTAGCCGTTCCGACGAGCTTTTTCTTTTCATTTGATACCAGTATAACATTCCAGAGTGTCCTATGCATAGTATCGGTCATTTCGATGTCATCAAAAGTATAACTTTGCGGGGGCTGGTGTTTTGCCGCCAAGTGATGAATGCGACCTTATGGTATTATAATAGTGTCATTTACTAAATAAACAACAAAACCTACTCTGGAAATGAACAAGTTTTACGTTTAAAAATGGTACCCCCGGTGCGACTCGAACGCACGACACGCGGTTTAGGAAACCGCTGCTCTATCCCCTGAGCTACGGGGGCAAAATTTATTACATGGTAAATTTTGCCACGAAGACGAAGCTACTGTCAATCGTAAGTAATTTTATGGACGCAAAAGATAGATAGACGAAATAACAATGACTTGCAATATCAACATAGTCACACAACAATAATTCCCCAAATGTTAATTTCTAAGCCTTATCATTATCTATGATTATATTAAAATTGTCGCAAATAATATTTTAACATAATATATAATATAGTATTCTTTAAATTACGGTTTAAAATAGGTATTAGAAATCCACTCTTGTCTTATTATCTATCGGTATTGTATCTTTGGTTGTACTGTTTTTGAAATATTTAAATCTAAAAAAGAAATGGTAAAGAATCAAGAATGATTTACTTCTTTAAAACGGTACCAGTTTTATGTCAGAAACACAAAAAACCATCCAAAAAGAGTGATTTTTATGATTGAATAAAAAATTGGTGGAGAATAGGAGATTCGAACTCCTGACCCCCTGCTTGCAAAGCAGGTGCTCTCCCAACTGAGCTAATTCCCCTTAATCCGTAAAGTGTTTATATTATAGCAAAGGGCACTTGTGGCGGGCAAACATCTCGGAACTCCTTTATTGTCTTGATTTGAAAAGTAGCCAAGGCTTTTTTAAGAGTATCTATATTAGTTATAGCAGCTACGTAACCGGCGTCAGCGCACTCTTTAGCCTTCTTAAAATCGGTTGGACCTATTTGACTGGTATCTGGTTCTATAACAAAGTTGGCATGTTTTAGACTATCGGTGATTATGCGGGCATCTGATATTTCATAAACATGCATAGCCACATGCAGCATGCCCGGGCGGTTTTCGTGTTTATTATTTTTAGTAATAAATTCCGGTGATATCAAGCGGTCATTAGAAAGCGGTATGACGTTTATGGCTAGAGTAAAATCAGCGCCCATATCTTTAACGGTATCTACTGGTACAGTTTCCGATAGACCACCGTCTACTAAAAAACGATCGTTGCGTTCTACTACCGAGAAAATAACCGGTATAGAAATGGAAGCACGTACGGCGTCCCAAACCGACCCATTGTTTAAAGCAACTTTTTCACCATTATTAATGTCGGTTGCCACCGCAGAAAAGGGGATACGTAGATTATTGAAATCTATGTCTCCCCCAGTGTATTCTTTAAGCCATTGCATTAAGCGTTCTCCCTTCATCAACCCGTTTTTAAAGAGTGATAGGTCCATCATCTTGATCCAATCAGCTCTAGTCATTGATGTGACTACATCGTATATATATTGTGGTGATATACCGGCGCTATATAAAGCACCCACTATCGCGCCAGCTGAGGTACCACTAATATAATCAGGCTTGATGCCACACTCGTCAAGGGCCTTTAATACACCTATGTGAGCTATCCCACGAGCAGCACCCCCTCCTAAAGCATAACCAAATTTAAAGTTTCTTTTTGGCCATTGCATATTTTTCTCTTTATTTGTCATATCATCTATTCTTTACAATATTTAATTAAAAAGGTCGTCAGCTAAGCTGTCAATACTCATATTGAGAATTGGTTTTTGCTCGTCTTGTATAGCAGTGTAGAAGTCTTGGATAAGTGCGTGGCGTAAATCCCATGGGCATTGGTACAGCGTGACTAAATATCGGTGTCTGCTGACGTGAAGAAAGTCTAAACATCACCTCTTTAAGCTCGCTCTTACCAGCTATGACTATTCTCATCAAAACTGACCGGCGTTCTTATCTCATTCGGCCGGCAGCCGCATAACATTCAGGCAGAGCCCGACACCTTTTGTTAAGTATACCACAGGCAAAGACAGCTCAACTATCGTTTTCAGACATTTTACCAACGCGCATAGAAGGACCATCAAGCTTAAAACGATAGGAGTTGTTAACCAATCTATCCAAGATAGCATCCGCTACAGTGGGGTCTTCGAATATGCCGTGCCAACTTGAGACGGGTAATTGCGCAGTTACAAGAGTACTTTTGGATTGCCAACACTTCACTGGACAAGATTTGTCCGATGAAGTATAACTGGTCCACTTTTACAACTGAAAAGTCCGATATGTGTCTGACTTATACAGGCGGTTGACAATAACCTTGGTAAAGCTTAAAATGATAAAGTAAATTTTTATTAATAATTTATTATGAATTATTAATATTGATGACTATATTAAAAAACAGTACAAATATTGTGCATAAAATTTAGGTGCTAATTATTCGAAAAATATATTAAGAATAAAATCATATAAGCACAAATAAA
>WRFJ01000101.1 GCA_009778865.1 Chloroflexota bacterium
AAAGAGGGGCCTTGGGGCTTTTCCCGAGGATACCGTGTCCATAATCTTGTGTTGGGCTTAACAGTGGCGCTTCTTGTGCTTGGCAAGTATAAAGTGAAAGGCGCACATTTTTTAAAGAAACACCTTGAGCAGTTAATACTGTCTCTTTTTCTTGTACGACCAGTGGCACCAAAGCCGGCAGCAGCGCGGTAATTGTATGACCGCATTCTTTTGCTAGATTAAAGCCGTCGCCGTTGCTGCCGGTTTTTGGGAAAGAGGCGCCTCCGCAGCAAATAATTACTGCGTCAGCCAAAAGTTCACCATTATCTACACGAACTCCATATACTTCACCATTTTTATGTAAAACAGTTCTCACTGAACAATTATAAGCTATATTCACGCCGCTATCTTTAGCATGTTTTATTAAAGCATCGACTACATCTTGAGATTTGTCACTTTGTGGGAATATGCGTCCGCCGCGCTCTTCTTTAGTTGGCACGCCTAGACTATTGAGTAAATCTCTAAGATTTTCACGAAAGAAACGAGAAAAAGCGCCGCGTAAAAAGCGGCCGTTTGTTCCGAAAGCAGCTAAAAACTTTTCCATGGAACAGCTATTAGAAAGATTACAGCGTCCTTTGCCACTAATCAGTATTTTTTGCGCACCCACGGCGTTTTTTTCTAATAGTATTACTTTAGCGCCGTTTTGTACTGCTGCAATGCTGGCTAGCAAGCCGGCCGCACCAGCACCTATAACAATTACTTTTTTCATCTTATGCAGAATTATGGCGATATCGGAGTTGGCTGTCAACTTTACATGTTTAAACCTCTTCTTTTGAAGTAGGAGGTTTAAAATTTTGCTTATTGCAGTTCAGTGATATGTATAGCTCCCTTTTTGCATACCATCTCGCAAGACACACAGCAAGTACAATTTTTAGGGTGAACCACATAAGCTTTTTGCGGGTATTTTTTAGCTTTTTGTTTGCCTATTAAGCTTAAAGAGGTTATTTCCTGTGGAGTTATTTTTCTTAGAGCAAGTACGTGACTATGGCATTTATTTATGCAATCAGGGCATCCTTGGCATTTATTAAAATTGACTACTGGTTTTACCGGCATGAAAATTACAAGACTCCTACTCGTCTATAGTTTTCTTGTTGTTAAAAGGCCACCAAGCAAAACGGCCCAAAAGTGAGGTTATAGCCGGTACCAAAAGTGGGCGCATAATTAAAGTATCCATGAAAATACCTATGGCTACAGCTAAACCTATCTGCACCAGCATAAGAATAGGTGATATAGTTAACGCCAGAAAAGTACCTCCTAAAATAAGACCGCAGGCTGATATAATGCCACCGGTCATGGCTACAGCGCCGCGCACAGCTGGTTTCATAGGCTTATTTTCTGTCTCTTCTCTAACGCGGCTCATCAAGAAAATATTGTAATCAGAACACAGTGCCACAAGTAAAACAAACACTACCACCGGTACAAAGAAACTAACGCCGCTGTGCCCCAGTAGATCGACAAATATCCATGAGCATAAGCCCATGGTGGCAAAGTATGATAAAAGCACAGTGATCATAAGATATATGGGCGCTATTAGACTTTTAAGCAGGATAGCCAATATAACAAAAAGACAGGCTACTACTACTATTTGTATAAACAGTATATCTTGTTCCATGGCGGCTTGTACGTCCACCATAGAGGCGGTAGATCCGCCTACGGCGGCTTGCTTGGCTATAGATGACGAAGCAGCATAATCGGTTACTATCACTCTGGCATCTGCTATAGATTGCATACCCGCCTTGCTGTAAGGATAATCGGCTGGAAGAATATATATCTGCATAGCATCGCCGCCTAGCGAAACAAAAGCGTTTAGTAAAGCAGCATAATTGTCATTTACTTGAGCTAAAACTTGCGACAGCATCATGGGGTTATCGTTTTGGGCAAAATATTGTGCTCTTTCGTATAAGGCCAATTTTAAAATACCGAGTACATTATTTAGACTGTCGGTAGAAACATTTGGCAGGTTAACGAACTGCTCATCGTTAAAAAGAATGGTACTAGACTGTAGAGCATCGGCGCTAAGACTAGCTTGGCTATATACTAGATTTACCATTAGGTTTATTTGTTCGTTACTTAAAGTAAGTCCACCGTATAGATCACTGATGTAGGCGACTAGCAAGTCTATAGCATTTTTTGTGCTTTGGTATTGAACAGAAGCATAATAATTTTCATAATAGCTAGCTATTTGCGTAATATCGTTACTCAAATTCTGACTAAAAGCCAGCAAATCGGAGACAGTATCTAGACTTATCTGGTCGCTTTGCAACCAGGTCTGTTTAATGATATTAGCGGCCTGCATGATGTTCTGAGCGCTGTAAAGCATATAGTTATTTATTTGGCTTAAGCTATAAATGTGCATAGCTTCGCTTAAAACATTATCTAAAGCTGTGCGCAAAGCGGAAATATCAGTGTTTGGGAAAGCCTGTTTTACTTCGTTAAGATAATTACTTAACGCCATTAAGCCGCCTATTAAACTAAGAGGTATGGTGCTATCGGTAGGGCCATCTCCGCGGCTATAATCTAATCCTTGCGCCCAAACGCTCATCTGCGAAGAAACGTATAGTATAACATTGACTTCGCCATTGCCAGATGGTGTGATAATGCTTTGCACACTGTCTATGCCTTTTACATTATGCAGGTCTTCCACTAGTTTTTGTATTTCAGCTAAAGCTTGCGGCGTGTTCATCATGCCTTCTTGACTAATGATAACGGCGTAAGAAGGCATGATCTCAGCGATGCTGAAATGTTCTCCCAATATGGCAAAACCTTTACCTGACTCTGATGTTGAAGGTAGTTGCTCTAATGTATCGTAAGATATTTTCATATGTGGGTAAAGCACGCCCACCGGCAAAGCTAGCAAAGCTACTAATACAATGATAACTAAAATATTATATTTAGTGCCGATGGTACCTATTTTACCCCAAAAATTATTGCGTTTAGATGAATCTATATACTGTTCTTTAGCTACAGCTTTTACTTTAGCAGGCCAAAAGGTATTACGTTTTAAGAAAGAGAGTATGGCTGGCGTAAGTGTTAAAGCGGCTACCAGAGTGACAGCTATGCTGACACTTAGAGACGGGCCTGAGGTTTTGATCATTTGGAAGCTTGCAACTATCATGGCAAAAAGGCCCACAAACACTGCTAATGCTGAAGCGCTGATAACGGCGCCTATGCGGCTCAGCATATTCTTTAAAGCCTGAAAGGCATCTGGTGTTTTACCAAGCTCTTCGCGAAAACGGGAGATAATAAATAAACAGTAATCAGTGCCTACACCGAAAACCAGCACTATAACCAGCACATCCAGTTGGCTCCAGACATTGGTAAATTCCCCTATAATACCAAGCGCACCGCGCGAAACCAAATAAGCACAGCCGATTGTCAGAAGCGGCAGTAATATAGCTACAGGTGAGCGATAGATAATAAATAAAAGCACCACCACTAAAATAATGGTGACTATGGTAGTAGTGTCTATGCTCTCAGTCAGCATTTCGGCCATGTCATAACTAATAGCCGCGTTGCCTGTAGTATATACATCCATATCGGATGAAGAGATATGACTGTTGCGGTAAGTGCGTATAT
>WRFJ01000102.1 GCA_009778865.1 Chloroflexota bacterium
CGGCCAACTGGGCAGCCATTGGTTCTAAAGCTACTCAATTTTATGCTGACAAACTAGCTAGTAAGGCTCCCGGTTATGATCAGCGTTGCGCAGCTTTGCAAAGCAGTCAAGTTTCAAGTCCTGTTTCTATACCGGCTTTAGGCTATCCTAACCTTATAGCAGACAATAAATGGGTTGGTAGTCCGGAAGAAAATTTCCAGACTTTGCGGGCAGCTATGCACTTTTTCGGTACCGGTCAGGTAGGTGCTATTGTACTTGATGATAAGACTATACAGGCTCTTATCAACTATGACGTTAATTTCAGATCAGATATTGATGTGGCTACCGATATAAGAAATTTGCCTTCTAAAGTTAAATATATGATTGTTTGGACTATCCAACAGAACTATGATCAAAAGAAGTTGGAGTTAGCAGAAAGTACTTTTGAACCAGGCAAAAGCGGCTTTCAAGTACCTTTAGGCAAAGCTTCACAGGCTCACGGTTATACTTGTGTCAATATGATAGAATTTATGACCATGCGTTTTATACATTATCTAGGTTACCAATGCTATTATACGGCCATTAATTTTAATGTGGCAGCTGGTCTTTTTGCCGGTTTAGGCGAGCAGGGACGCAATACTACTTTAAACAGTCCTTCATATGGTATTGCTACTCGCAAGACCAGCTATCTTTTAACTGATATGCCCATTGCTCCTAAAAAACCGATTGATTTTGGTGGTACTAAGTTTTGTGAGACCTGTCGCAGATGTGCAGAGAGATGTCCTGGCGGTTCTATGGGCGATGAATCATATAAAAAGAGAAACTGGGACGATTATAAATATGGTGTCAATGGTCGTGCTGGTTTTAACGGCTGGAGAGTAGATACTCAGAAATGCAAAGGATCCGGCGGTCCTAGTAATTGCGCAGCTTGTCAATGCGTATGCCCTTTCAATCATCAATCAGAGGCCATGCTTCATCCTATTATTCGTGCTGTAGCTTCTACTACACCTGTGTTTAACGGTCTTTTTGGCTGGGGAGATCGTTATATGAGATATGCGCCATTTAGTACAGAGAAAGAATGGAGTGCTTGGTGGACTAGAGACTTCAAAACTTATAAAGGAGATACTATATTTGAAACTGGCAGATATAAGTGGGATATATAGCAATATCATATAGACTATCTATATTCTTAAAATATTAACTTATGACACTTAATTTAATCGTTGATTGTCTTTAAAAATATAAGGGCAGGTTTCTGCCCTTATATTTTTAAAGACATAATGCCTAATTAGATCGTTTTATAAGTTCCAGTTATATTTACCTGCCTGTATTATTGTGTCTCCGTTATAATTCTTATAATCTCTGTACCACCAATCGTAGTGCTGCTGCTCGCTCATTGGCTTGGCGTATTGCATCCATCTATCCACTTGAGCAAAGAACCCGGCAAATATAGAGGTAGCTGAGCTTACTATACGTACAGTTGGGTGTATAAGACCATCGTTGGGGTGATTAAATGGGCAGACAATAAAACAGTTACCGCAGTCAGTATTGCCACCACCTTTTTTACAAGCGTCCCAGTCTAGCTTCCACGAAAAATATCCTGGTCGCTGGCCCTTGGCAGGATTAGTATCCCAAGTACCTTCTTTATCAGTAGGAATAGCATAGCCACGGCAAACTTCAGCGCATCTTTTACATGATTTACAAAATTCCATGCCACCAAAATCAATAGGTTTAGTGGGTGCTATCGGAAAATCAGTAATAAGCAAACAAATTTGGCGCTGGGAAATACCCGAGGTGGGGGTCATAACTTGGCTAGCACGTGAAAGTTCGCCTAATCCGGCAAAAAGACCGAATGGATTATTAACATTGGCAGAAGGTGATATTGTGGGATAAGGAATAGTGGTAGATACATTTTGATTCATCTGCGTAAATACTTTCCAGCCCATGCATTGCAGAAAACGGGCTAAATAGTATTCAGTGCGTATGCAGTCATGATAACTACGGTAAGTACCAAAGCCTAGAGGGTTGTTGTAACCCAAGCCGCCATTCATATCGCCTTTGGAAATCAAATGTCGGTTATAAAGATAGTTTTGATGCATAGTCCACACAACGACATATTTAGCGCTGGACGGTAAATAAATACGATTATTTGAAGCTGCCGAAGCATCTATTTCAATACGGCCGTTGACCTCATTATTATCATAATTTGTGTACCAATGAAGAAGTTTTTGGCTTTTCTCATCAAGGACTAAAGCGCCGACATTGTCTGCACCAAAACAGTGTAAAGCAGCACGTATTGTTTGAAAATTATCTTCTGGACTGCCGCCATCCCACTTAGGAGGCCACCAAGAAGACCAAGGGTTAGTAGCTGGCAGACCGGCTAACGGTGTTACCATATTAGGCACGCCGTTCCATAAATAATTTAAATCATAGCGCAGAGTATCTCTGGCGGCAACGCCGCGAGTTAAAGCTAGATCACGAGTAGAGCGACCGGGGGTTTTCTTTTGGCAACCCTCAGCGATGTACTCATAAGCTTTAGTGATAATATCTGTTTGATCGGTGGCTGGCATAGGGTAATTACGCTGATCAAGTTTTTGCAAAATAGTCCAATCAATATCATTCTTAGGGTTATTAGTATCACGAGTTTTGACCCACCACGGTCTGTCGTTTTTAGGAGCTGAAGCTGTCAGCTCGTCTAAGTCGTTGAATATTGGAGCTATTGCACCGGTAGTAGCAAGAACACCAGCGCCGATTCCCAAAGTTTTCATAAAAGTCCGTCTGGACATTGTTGAATGAAATTTACCCATAATATATTCTTATTCTCCTTTCTTTTTCAGCTAAGCCATAGCTTAATTATTCAAACGCTTAAACACTAATATAGCAGGAATAGCTATAATAATTAAAGCTGGAAGCCCCGTAAACAACCAGAACATCCAAGCCGCTTGTGGTTCCTGTTCGCCAAAAGCCATAATGAAGTTCTGCACAGTAAAGATTAATAAGGCTACACCTATACCGAAAATAAGCCACTCCCACCAGCGTACGGATACCTTTTTGACAATAATCAGTGCCACTGCGGCTGCAACAGCCATTGTAAAGACTACGCCCACAAAAAACATGTTATTCTCTCCTTCTTTTTGTTTTAAAAAATGTTTCGCAGCGTATAATTTTATAGATAATCTTAAAAATTCACTGCGTTAGCCATACAGTATCACATAAATATGTCAGTAATGTGTCAAATCCTAATTTCTGTATTATTTTTGTAAAATTTCCAAAGCTAAGGTTGACAGAACTAGAATAAATCTTTAAACTAAAGTCAATAATTATCAAATATTTGTGAATATTTTATAATATTTTAAAATACAAAAGAGTTAATTTATATTTTGTTCTATGTCAGGCAAGTGCAATATCTAATCTGGCCGCTTCAGTAATCATAAATTTCGTGATTACTGTTTTTATATAGAGGTAAAACAACAATAAAGGAGAAATAATAACATGTTTTTCGTCGGCATTATCTTCGCCGCCCTCGTTACGGCTCTGGTATTCTGGGTTATAAAACAAGGTATATCTGTAAGATGGTGGGAATGGTTAATAGGAACTA
>WRFJ01000103.1 GCA_009778865.1 Chloroflexota bacterium
AATACCTAAAAGGTTACCGGCACCTCTTATCTCCAAATCTTTCATGGCTATACTATAGCCGGCACCCAGAGATGAGGCATCATAAAGAGTCTGTAATCTCTCAGCTGCTACGGAAGAAAGCAGTATGTCTCTCTCATATAGTAAATAAGCATAAGATGATACCGAAGAACGGCCCACGCGCCCGCGTAATTGATATAACTGAGTTAGTCCGAAAGTATCGGCTCTAGAAACAATCAGAGTATTGGCTGAAGGTATATCTACACCATTTTCAATAATGGTAGTAGATACTAATACATCTATCTCACCAGCCATAAAAGAGCGCATTACCTCTTCCAAATGTCCGTCTTTCATCTGCCCATGGCCTACGGCAATACGTGCTTCCGGCACAATTCGACGAATTTTTTCGGCCGTATAATCTATGCTTTGCACACAGTTATGCACAAAAAATACTTGCCCCTGCCGCTCTATTTCTCGCATGATTGCTTCACGGATAATGTGTTCACTTTCAGCAGCCACATAAGTTTTTACCGACAAACGCTCGCTAGGCGGCGTCTCTATAACGGAAAGATCTCGTACGCCAGATAGCGACATTTGCAAAGTACGCGGGATGGGTGTAGCTGACAACGAAAGCACATCTACTTCGGTGCGCATTTTTTTCAAATATTCTTTATGACGCACACCAAAACGCTGTTCTTCATCTATAATTAAAAGACCTAGATTGGGCAGTCGTACATCTTTTTGTAAAAGGCGATGGGTACCTATAATTATATCTATTTGACCAGCAGCAACCTTAACCAATATATCTTGTTGTTCCCTATCGCTACGAAAACGTGAAATAACCTCTATGCGTACTGGAAATGATGATAAACGCTCTTTAAAAGTATTATAGTGTTGAGCGGCCAGCACAGTAGTAGGCACCAATACTGCCACCTGTTTGCTATCCATTACCGCTTTAAAAGCTGCGCGTATAGCCACTTCAGTCTTTCCATAACCCACATCACCTAAAATCAGTCTATCCATGGGCTTAGGACTTTCCATATCTTGTTTAATGGCGGCAATAGCTGCCAACTGATCGACAGTTTCATTGTAGAGAAAGGCATTTTCCATCTCGCCTTGCCAAGCCACATCGGCAGCAAAGGCAAAGCCTTTACTTATTTCTCTTTGCGCATACAGATGCAAAAGATCTTCTGCTACATCTTCGGCAGCTTCTTTAGCTTCTTTTTTGGCATCCTCCCACATAGTACCGCTTAGACGGCTTACTTTAGGCTCAGCACCGCCGCCTATGTAAGCCGCTACTCTGGCCAACTGATCTACCGGCACATAGAGACGTTCTTGACCAGCGTATTCTAATATCAGATATTCGCGCTTGGCTTCGCTGCCTATAGTCATTTCTTTAACGCCTAAATACTTGCCTATACCGTGATCAACATGCACTACATAGGCTCCTTCTTTAAGCTCACGGTAAGAAGAAAGTTTGCCTAAATTAATACGTTTGACAGGTAGGTGTCGCTCTTTTACTATGCCATACAATTCTTTATCGGTGATAACTATTAAATTGCCGATTTTAAAACCGCCACTAAGCGATGCATTATACATAGCTAAAGTACCGCTCTTTAAAGTCATAATACGACTAAAAGGCAACACCGCGATCCCCTCTGCTTCTAATAACTCTGTTAGACGCTCAGCGTGAGTAGATAAACATAATATACTATTGCCACTTTTAAGACTATCTATTATTTCATTAGCAAACATTTTAAAACGACTGTCGCTGCTACCTATAAAATACTCGGTTAACACATGAAAAGCCGAATGGGGTGCCGTATTATCGCCAAAATTTAATAATGATAAACCTTTTTGTTGTTCCAGTTTTTTCTTTATCTGAGTAAGTTCAAAATGTGAAAAAGGAAAATCCTGAGATATATCGCCGTTTTGTATAAGACTACGACGCAATATCTGCGCTTCATTATATAGAAAATCCAGCGATTGACACAGTAGATTATGTTCATCTATATATATGTAATCAGCATATTCTGACAGGTTTTGTTGCGGTAAAAAAGATGCATAAAAAGATAAAGTATGTGGCATTATACCGCTTTGTAATAAAGCAATATCGTTTTGCCATAGTTCTTGAGCTTCTTTGTTTAAACTGGTAATATTTAAACTTTGCAGTTTTTCTAGTAAGAAAGAAACATCACAACTGCTAACTGTAGTAGCTGGCATAATAATGGCTTGCTCAGTAACAGCCATTGAGCGTTGAGTGCTTATATCGAAATAGCGCATGCTGTCTACACTATTGCCAAAAAACTCTACACGCACCGGATTATCATCTTGCAGAGAAAAAATATCTATAATGCCGCCACGTCTAGCCCATTGCCCTTTACTATTCACAGTATCAGATAGTTTATAGCCCATATCATGCAAGTTGGAGGCCAGTTTTTCCATTGATAAATTATCAAAAGTATTGATAATAAAATTGCTCCCACTACTTTCCAATGACACTTTGCGCAAAAGCCACGATGCAGGAGCTACCAATATAGCATTAGAACTTTGTGTAAAAGCCGCTAGAATGCCATCAATTTCATATTTATCTGCAGAAACAACGCGTGAATATAAAACTTCGTCGGGGGCCGGTAAAACAAAAACACGGCCTATGCGCCCCAGCCACAACTCAAGGTCATGCGCCATCGTTTGCGCACGCTCAGCCGACACAGTAAAAACTATGCTTTTTTTCTTCATATATTTATGTAAAGCCGCTATAATGAACGGGCGTGCCGAAAGGGGTGCTTGCAGATACGCATGCCCCCCACTTTCCATAGTGCCAGCGCTATAAGTTACTGGACCTTGTATGGCAACCGATATTAGATTTGATAATTCCATTCGAGTTTATCTAAAGATATATTTTAGCATGGTTTAAGATAAAGCGCGTAAAATGCTATAATATGTGCTAAAGTTTTATGTAATGAACAATATGAACCAGCAAAATTTAAAGTATAAACGTATAGTTATAAAAGTCGGCTCTAATCTACTGACAGGTGGTGCCGAACAATTGAATGAGCATGTTATTGCCGACATAGCTCGTCAAATAGCTGCTCTTAAAGAAAGTGGATGCCAATGCATTTTAGTATCATCCGGTGCTGTAGCTGCCGGTAAAAGTGCTCTAGGAATCAAAAAAATTGCCTGTGAGACACAAACGCGTCAATTATGCGCCGCCGTAGGACAAGGACGGCTTATGCATCTGTATGAACGCAATTTTGAACAATACAACATTATCGTAGCTCAAGCTTTGCTGGGTAAACGCGATTTTGTGTGGGAGACCAATGATCAAACACGCAGCAGTTATTTAAATGCCCGTAACACTTTAACAGCTTGCCTTGAGCGCAACTTAGTGTGCATAGTCAATGAAAACGATGTTACCAGCATCGAAGAGCTTAAAGGTCATCGTTTTGGTGATAACGATACCTTGTCGGCATTGGTAGCTAATATGGTGGATGCCGATCTTCTTTTGATATTGAGTGATGTGGAAGGGCTTTATGATAGAAATCCTCATAAATACACTGATGCTCAGTTAA
>WRFJ01000104.1 GCA_009778865.1 Chloroflexota bacterium
AAAATCTTCCCATCAGTATCAAAAGTTCCTGGCGTGTCGGCCCAAATAGCCATGGCAGCGGGGAGGAACTTGTTTTGGATTTAGAGATTACCAACCACAGTAAGAAGACTATAAAGAATATAGGAGCGTTTTATATTGTTCAAAGATATGATTTGAACAACATACCTTTTAAAGATCGTCTTTCCAGTACGGATTTGTTAAAATCGCCCAACAGCAATCTTTCAATTTCAATCCGCGGCGGGCAAACGGTAAGTGTTAGTTGTAATTTACTTGGACTTGGCTATACCGCCAGCGGAATAACATATGAAGTAGATTTCTATATAAGCTGTATCAGATATACATGGTTTGGCGGTTTATGGGGAAAGCTGCCAAACGTTAGAATTGATTGGTCCAACATGGATACTATATTTGAAGATCTTGACCTTACAAAACTAGGTGTAAAAATAGATATCGAACCATATATCTATCAGTAATCCCTCAGCTCTTTTAGTAAATACCCGTAAATGCTACCGAAAGGACTCTTAGATGATAAATAAAGACCTGGCTGTGCAGACTATTAATCTTAAGAAAGATTTTAACCAATTCACAGCCCTTAATAATCTTAATATTGAGGTTGAACCTAATACGGTATACGGCTTCCTGGGTCCTAACGGCAGCGGTAAAACTACTGCTATCCGTTTGTTGACTGGTTTGTCTTATCCTTCCAGCGGGCACTCTTATATCTACGGATATGAAAGTTTTGCTAAAGATATGCAAGTTAGACGCATCATCGGCTATTTGCCTGACGTACCTTCCTTTTTTGGCTTTATGAGTGGTTTGCAGTATTTAACATATTGCGGACAGGTTTTTGGCTTAGAATATAAAGCCTCCCAAAAGCAAGCTCACGAGCTGCTTGAGCTGACAGGTATTAAAGAAGCTACCCATCGTAATACCAATAAATATTCCCGCGGCATGAAACAAAGACTGGGGCTGGCGGCTGCTTTAGTAGGTAATCCCAAAGTAGTCTTTTTAGATGAGCCTGTTTCAGCTCTAGACCCAATCGGACGGGCCAATGTATTGGATATTATCAGAAATCTTAAGACCCATACTACAGTTTTTCTTTCCACTCATATTTTAAGTGACGTAGAAAGAGTATGTGATAAAGTAGGCATCATTGACCATGGTAATCTACTGGTTTCTAAAGACATTAACGATTTAAAGAAAGATTATTCTAAAAAAGGCTTTGAGGTTAAGTTATCAGAAGATCCTGCAACAGTTCTTGCTATCATCCGCAATAAAGAGTGGTGTCAGGAAGCTGCCTATGTACTTGATACCGACGGGTATTATAAATTAACGGTTTATGTTACAGAGAAAACTAAGGCCGGTCAAGAACTGCAGCAAATTATGGCTCTGCACGGATACGACATGATCAGTTTTAATGCCATCGCAGTTTCTTTGGAAAATATCTTTATGAAACTGGCAAGAGGTTAAATAAGATGCATAATTTTGCTTTACTGTTGAAAAAAGAATTGTGGGAGAACTGGGCCAATGGCAAGATAGTTATTGTCTTTGCGCTTTTTACCTTACTGTCTATTTTGGCACCGCATATGTCATATGAAAATAACATAGGAAATAACTTTGGCAATTTTTTTGTTTATATGAATGGCGAGAGGCTGCTGATTGATTTCTATCAGTATCTTGAAATGATTTTAGTGATATTCATTCCTTTTATAATTATGGGCGCAGTAGCGTCTGAAATAAAAAACAACACAGCAGCCTCTCTACTGGTTAAGCCTATCGGCCGGGCTGGTTATATACTTTCAAAATTTATCGTATATTTTCTGATCTTTGGCGTAGCCGCCACTGTTGCCATACTTTTTAGCACTATTTATGCTCACTTATTGGTCCCTGAACCGATTGCGTTTAGCAAAGTATGTTTGCTCTCGTGCCTTATATTGGTGTTTATTGCTTTTGCTGTTGCTTTATTACTGTTTTTATCTACTATTATTAGAAACCATCTTGTAGCCGGAGCTATAGGTTTATGTATTTTGCTGGTTTTGCTTAGCGTTACATCTCAGACAAGCCCTATATTTGAATTATTTCCCGGGGAATTATTTGCTTGGATCAATGAAATATTAAGCATTGATTCGTATTATGTAGAACAAGGGCTGCTAAATTATCAACATTCTCCTGCCTGGCCAGCCTTCTTTGTTTCGATAATTTCTTCGGTTATATTTGTTATAGCTTCTATCTTTATTATTAAACGCAAAGAACTATAAAACCTGATAAAACAATTATTAAGTTAAAATAAGTTTTGCAGCAGGCAATGCTGTTGATAATTTTTATCTACCATCCTTTTTTGCATTTGTTCATTTATGTAAGAAACTGCTTTTTTATTGTGTTTTTCAGTTTATGGCGGCGTCTTGTATTTGATTTTAATAAAAAGTACACTACTTCATATGAATATCAATTACAAAATAAAATAATCATTAAGTTAAAACAAGTGCTATTGACAAAAATAACGCCTAGTTATATACTTATATTAAATAAATTTATAAATTTAGCGGAAAAAGGAATACGGTAATAACCGTAACGCACCCGGCGCTGTTAAACTCTGAAATCCTTTTATTCCACTGCTTAACCAAGCGGGAAGGGCTAAAAAGGTGCAGTAATACTGCACAGGAGTCTTAAAGTCAGAAGACTTTACCGCTAAACAATATAAACGGAACTTGAAGGTAAAGAGGTCCGGGCTAAGGGCCCGCCTCTTTATTTTTACAAAAGAAGCAGGTTTAAAAGCCAAAAGAAAGGAAAAGGATCATGAGTCTGCTAAACGAAACCCTCGTCAAAATTAAACCGCTTGATAAAGAAGCTATGGATCAAGCCTTTAAGCGTCAAGAATCGCTTACCAAACCAGCCGGAAGCTTAGGCCGTCTGGAGGATATTTCTATCCAGTTAGCCGGTATTCAGGGGCGGGCTATACCCAAGATAAATAAAAAAGCTATTATTACTATAGCTGGCGATCATGCGGTGGCTAGCGAGGGTTTTCATAACTGGCCGCAGGAAGTTACCATCCAGATGATCATGAATATTGCCACCGGAGGCGCCGGCGTCAATGCTTTAGCCTCTCATGCTGGTATTCAAGTGATTCCTGTAGATATGGGTGTTATGTCTGAATTGCCACAGAACATGGGCATAATCAATAAAAAAATAGGTTACGGTGCCAAAAATATCATTAAAGGTCCGGCTATGACCAGAGAAGAGGCTGTTGCTGCTATTGAAGCTGGCATCCAATTGGTATTGGATGAAAAAGCTAGTAATGGACTGGATATTGTGGGCACCGGTGAGATGGGCATCGGCAATACCACTCCCAGTTCGGCTATATGTGCTGTACTTACCGGGGTATCGGTAGAAGAAGCCACCGGCCGCGGTACCGGTATAAATGATAAACAGTTAGCTGCCAAAATAGCAGCCATTAAAGAAGCTATTAAGGTCAATAATCCCCTTAAAGAAGATCCTATTGATGTACTGA
>WRFJ01000105.1 GCA_009778865.1 Chloroflexota bacterium
CATTAAAGAGATTACTCGTCCGGAGTTGGATGCTTACTTGGTAGCTCGCTCGATTGCCGAGCAAATTGAACGTCGTGTTGCTTACAGACGCGCTATGAAACAGGCCATTTTCCGCACCATGCAAGCTGGTGCTTTGGGTATCAAAATTGTATCAGCCGGCCGCTTGGGCGGTGTAGAAATTGCCCGCAAACAGGTTTTGCATCAAGGTCGTGTTCCTCTGCAGACCTTGAGAGCCGATGTTGATTACGGTTTAACTCGTGCACATACTGCCATGGGTGATATCGGCATTAAAGTTTGGATTTATCGTGGTGACATATTGCCCGAACAAAAATCGCAGGCTGAAGCCGTTGTTTCTGAGAATATTTCTATGGAAGAAGCAGTAAAATCGGCTAAGTCAGCTTCCAAGAAGAAATCAGAAAGTGCAGTTACTGCTTCCGTTGTTAAGGAGCAAAAGGCTACTAAAGCTGATGACGTGCTAGCTCCCAAAGCTGCTAGAAAACCTAAGGCACAGGCTGTTGCCGAGGAAACTCCCAAGGCCAGAGAAGTCAAGGCAGAAGAGTCTGCTGTAATTGCCGAAGCAGATCCCGAAGCGGTTGTTCAGACTACCGGAGAAGTTGCCAAGCCTAAGAGAACTCGTAAGCCCCAGACTTCGGAAAATATCGAAGAAACTCCTAAGGCTTCCAGGGTAATAAAGGCTAAAACAGAAGAGTCTGCTGTAATTGCCGAAGCAGCTCCCGAAGCGGTTGTCCAGACTACCGGAGAAGTTGCCAAGCCTAAGAGAACTCGTAAGCCCCAGACTTCGGAAACTACTAAACAATAGAAATAGCTACTTGGTAGCTTAAAAAACTTAAGCATAAAGAGGACACAAAGATGTTACAACCCAAAAGGGTTCGATATCGCAAGGTACAAAAGGGCACTAATCGTGGTAAAGCCCATAACGGCGCTTTAGTGCATTTTGGTGAGTATGGTCTGCAGTCTTTGGAAAACGGCCGCATAACTAACCGCCAGATTGAGTCTGCCCGCCGCGCGATGACCCGTTATATTAAAAGAGGCGGCCAAGTTTGGATCCGCATCTTTCCTGACAAGTCTGTTACCAAAAAACCGGCTGAAACCCGCATGGGTAACGGTAAAGGCTCTCCAGAATATTGGGTAGCTTTAGTTAAAAGCGGCCGGGTGATGTTTGAAATAAGCGGCGTTTCTTTGGATATAGCCAAAGAAGCTATGCGCTTGGCTATGTACAAATTGCCTGTCAAATGTAAGTTTGTTACGAAAGCTGATCAGGAAACTGAACTGGATAAGGAATGTGTTGGCAGTTGCTCTTGCAACTGTGAAGATGGCAAGGAGGCTAGCTAAATATGAAAGTTTCCGAGATGAGAGAGCTTTCGGTCAAAGAATTAAACGTTAAACTGGAAGAAGCTAGAAAAAATCTTTTGGAAATGCGCTTTAAAATGACCACTAAACAGGATGCTAAAACCAGTGACTTGGGCAAAATCAAAAAAGACATCGCCCGCTTACAAACCATTATCAAGGAAAAAGAGGGGGCTTAAGTAGAGAAAAATGGATATCAAAGGTAAAACCAAACAAGGCATTGTCAAGAGTGACAAGATGGAGAAAACCATTGTGGTCTCTGTTGACACCAGAAAACGGCACCCTCTTTACAAGAAAACTTATATCAGCACCAAAACCTACAAAGTGCACGACGAAAACCAAACGGCCAAAGTCGGTGATGTTGTGAGAATTATTCCTTGCCGTCATTATTCTAAAGACAAGTGCTGGCGTCTGCTGGAGATTTTGGAAAGAGATGAGATCTCCGCTGAGACTGTGGAGTAGTTAGAAATGATACATGTACAGACAATGTTAAAAGTAGCCGATAATTCCGGCGCTAAGCAAATCATGTGCATTAATGTGCTGGGTGGCACCAATGCCCGCCAAGCTGGCATCGGCGATATTATTACCGCTGCTGTTAAACGTGCTGCTCCCGACGGTGCAGTCAAAGATCATGCGGTAGTTAAAGCAGTAATCGTGCGTGTAGCTGAGCCCTACAGGAGGGCTGATGGTTCCTATATTAAATTTGATGATAACGCTGCTGTTATTTTAGACGAGAAAAATAATCCTCGTGGCACCAGAATCTTCGGCCCGGTAGCCCGCGAATTACGTGACAAGGACTATGCCAAGATTGTTTCCCTGGCCCCTGAGGTACTTTAAGGAGTTATGGGAAATGAATAAAATTAAAAGAAATGACAATGTTATGGTAATAGCCGGTAAAGATAAAGGTGTTACCGGTAAAGTGCGCTCAGTAGACACTAAAGATGATAAAATATTAGTGGAAGGCGCTAATATGATCAAAAAACATGCCCGTCCGCGCAAAAATGCCAAACAGGCTGGTATTATAGACAGAGAAAACGCTATTGCTGTTTCTAACGTCATGATAGTATGTCCCAAATGCAAAAAACCGGTGCGCATAGGCTTTAAAGTGCAGGGTGATAAGAAAAACCGTATATGCAAATCCTGCGGCGAGGTGATTGACTAATGGTAGCTTTAGCAAAAAGATACAAGAACGATATGGTGCCTGTTTTAGTTAAAGAGTTTAACTATGAAAATGTCATGCAAGTGCCCAAGCTTACCAAAGTGGTCATCAACATCGGCCTTGGCGAAGCTACCACCAATAGTAAAGCTGTTGAGGCTGCCGAAAAAGATCTTCTACAGATTGCCGGCCAAAAACCGGTGATTATTAGGGCTAAAAAATCCATCGCCAACTTTAAATTGCGCGAAGGTATGCCCATAGGCATGAAAGTTACTTTGCGCGGGGTCAAAATGTATGATTTTGTTACCCGTGTTATTGATGCTGCTTTGCCTCGCATCCGTGATTTTCAGGGCGTATCTGATAAGGGTTTTGATGGTATGGGTAACTACTCTATCGGCTTTAAAGAGCAAACTCATTTTCCGGAGATTGACTTTAGTAAAATAGATAAGCCTCGTGGTTTGGAAATAAGTTTTGTTACCACCGCCAAAACCGATGCTGAGTGTAAAAAACTTTTGGAATTAATGGGCATGCCCTTTGTTAAGAGAGGTGGAAAATAATGGCCAAAACGTCTAAGATTATCGCATCTCAGAGAGAACCTAAATACAAGGTGCAACAGCACAACCGCTGTTTGCGATGCGGTCGCCCCCGCGCTTATATGCGTCAGTTTGGTATATGCCGCGTGTGTTTTCGCGAACTTGCGTCTGCCGGTCAAATCCCCGGCGTGAAAAAATCCAGCTGGTAAGCTTAAAGGTTTAATGATTAAAATGGAGGTTACGAATGGCTGTAACTGATCCCGTCGCGGATATGTTAACTAGAGTGCGCAATGCCGTTTCGGCCAAGCACGATATGGTATCTTTTCCTTCTTCTAAGATGAAAG
>WRFJ01000106.1 GCA_009778865.1 Chloroflexota bacterium
CAAAATATTGACAAGCATACCTATTTTTCATAATATGGGCTTATGAAAGATATCAATAATTTTGAGGATACTTTAGGTATACGTTTTCAAAATAAAAAACTGTTGGCAAGAGCTCTTTCACATAGCTCCTACGCCAATGAAAAAGGATCGGTAGATGCTTTTTCTAACGAGCGATTGGAGTTTTTGGGAGATGCTGTATTGGGAATTATTGTAGCAGAACGAATCTATCGCGACCATCCCGAAAACCAAGAAGGCAGTTTAACGCGTATGCGCGTCTCGGTAGTGCGCGGCGATACTTTGGTTAAAGTAGCTAGAAGTCTTAATATAGGAGAGTATTTAAGATTAGGCAAAGGTGAAGCTAAAAGCGGTGGTAGTAATAAACCAGCCAATTTAGCCGGTGCTTTGGAAGCTATTATCGGTGCCATATATTTAGATTGCGGCCTATTGTGTGTCCGTGATTTTGTGGAAAAGCATTTTGCTAAATACATAGAGATGGCTTGGCGGGCTTCAATAAATATAGACAGCAAAACAAGGTTGCAGGAATATTTTCAAGCTAAAGGACGTGGTATTCCTCAATACCGCTTGGTAAATAGCCATGGCCCTGATCATAAAAAACATTTTGTTGCAGAAGTATTGTTAAATGACATAGTGCTGGCTTGCGGTCATGGATTAAATAAAAAAGAAGCTCAGGAAGCAGCAGCATCAGCTTATCTAAAAAGCATGGACAATCAACAGCAAAAAAGCTAAAATATATTTAGTTCTAAGAAACGGAGATGAATAAAAATGGCCAGCAAAGATAAAGGTGGCAAAGAAACTAAAAAACCAAAGAAAAGCAGCATGAAAGCTGTTTTAGGCGGCGAATTCATGGAGGCCAATGTTGAACCTACGGTAATCAAAAAAGGTAAAAAGAGAGAATAAGCTCTTATCTCTGAAATTTATAAAGCAGGCTTGCATGCAAGCCTGCTTTTTTGTTTATGAGCAATATCTAAGTCTACCAGTCTTCCATCCCACGATAGCCTTCGGCTACCAAGTCTAGATAGGTCGTTTTAAAGCCCATATCGGCCGATATTTCGGCATCCACCTCTGCTGATTCACCATAATATATTTTTCCCAAGTCTTCACTACGACCTAGACCGCCATCGTTGCGACATATATAATGACGAGTAGCTTCAATGATAGCTACGTCAAAAGGCAAAGTAAAATACATATCAGCCAGCACTTTATCTATGCCAAGTTCATTAAAATTTTTCCAATCGCCAGTCTTTTTATCCACATATTTCGTTGGTGGCAACACCGAAAGAAGGCTGGCAGTAGCCATCATAGCCTTCTTGCGACGACTTTTTAAGGGAGTAGTAGTAATAAGATAATCAGAAGATAAAATGACACTTGGCACCCAAAAAGTAGAGATAGCAAACGGCTTTGGCAACGGATTTTCTACCTCAACACATAAACTGTCAGCTACATCCATTACCAGAACTCTATCAAAATCATATTTTAAACTAGCAAATATCTCTTGGACGCTTTTATTGCTGCGTGAACTGGCCAGTAGCACAATATCGGTTTTGCTGACTTTGCGTATACCGCTTATGATATTACGCAAAAGTTCGCGGCTAGTGGATAGAGGATACTTGCCACCCTCTACTACGGTAGGACATATAACTACGCGACGTGCTCTAGCCAGCGAGACCGGCGCTACAAACTCAAATTTGGCTGAATCTTCCTTCAAAGAACTATCCCTGTATTTGCTAGATGTAAAATTTTATCAAATTGACAGCTTGCAAATTAAGTGGTCGGTTTTATTCCACAGTCTATTATTTTATCATATTATATGCTTATCTACCACGATTAATTAACAAAACACGTAAAATTTTATTATATGTTTACAATATATTTACTGCAAGATGGCATATGTTAGTTATCTTTTAATTACCGTTTGATTTATGTGGAAATAGCTATTTTATATAAATATTTAATTACAATTTTACGTTAATCTTCAACAAGGCTGTATTGCGCAACCAAGGCTATTAAAGTAGCGGTAGGCACACCAGTAGCTCCTTTAACTATATGACCAATCGTAGCGACAGCAAAAGAAGGGCCGGCAATATCTAAATGTACCCAAGGAGTATTGTCTACAAACTCTTGGAGGAAAACGGCAGCCGTAGAGGCTCCGGCATAATCTCCACCAGTGTTTTTAATATCAGCTACATCGCTCCTAATCATATCACTGTATTCTTCTCCAACTGGTAGTTCCCACATATTATCGCCGGCATATTGACCGGCCGCCTGTACCTCATTTAAAAATCCCTGATTATTAGTAAAAGCAGCTATAGTGTTTAAACCTAAGGCGCGCATAGCCGCACCGGTCAAAGTAGCAATATCTATCAGCCTTTGCGGCTTTAAATTGGCTAAAGTATAGGCTATGGCATCAGCCAGAATTAAACGGCCCTCGGCATCAGTATTAAGGATTTCTATAGTCTTGCCGCTATAAGCCTTGACTACATCGCCAACTTTAGTAGCTTTGCCGGAAGGCATGTTCTCGGCCAGTGGTATAACGGCTACCAAATTAATTTGCAAGCCCATTTGTGCAGCTGCCACTATAGAGGAAAGAGCCGCAGCAGCACCAGCCATATCGCTCTTCATATCACTCATTGAACTAGGTGGCTTTAGACTTAAGCCACCACTATCAAAAGTAATGCCTTTGCCTACCAGAGCCAAATTTATTTTGTCGGTAGCAGAATCACCTTTATATTGCATAATGATCAAACGAGGTGGTACATCACTACCCTTGCCAACAGCAAGAAGCGCATTAAGACCCTTATCTTTCAGATCAACTTCGCTAAATTCTTGATATGAAAGTTTATTTTCAACGGCAATTTTTTGAGCCATAGTAGCAAAAGTTGCCGGATTTAAATCGCCAGCCGGTTCATTTACAAGATCGCGGGCACGCATGACAGCTGATGTGATAATATCAGCTTCATCAGCACCGGCACGAGCCTCGGCTATACTATCCTTAACATTAATCAATATATTTAAAGCAGTCAGTTTATCTTTTTTACTGCTTTGGAATTTATCAAAAGTATAGGCACCCAGCCAAGCACCCTCAGCGATAACTTCTGCACTCTCATCCAAACTCAAATTTCCGCTTAAAGAAGGTAAATAACAAGTCAAGGTGCCATCTTTGCTAGCAGAAGCTAAACGCGCGCAACAAGCTATGGCTTTACGCGCTTGAGTGCGACCATATTCTTCTTTTTTACCTAAGCCCACAGCAATAACCCTTTTAACCGGCAAGTGATTCATAGTCAATAAAGTAACGCATTCACCAAGTTTGGTTTTTATTTCTTTATC
>WRFJ01000107.1 GCA_009778865.1 Chloroflexota bacterium
ATAGTACTGGAATCATAACGCTTAAGTATATTCCAATCTACTTCCGTAGTTAAATTGTTAATATCCCTATCCTTTACCCACCATGGTTGATCATTTTTACCAACCGAAGAAGAGGTAAGTTCGTCTATATCGTGAAAGATAGGACTAGCAGCACCTATGGCTGTAGCAGCTCCGGCGCCTAAGCCCAAAGCTTTCATAAAGTCTCTGCGGGAAACAGTTGAATGAAATTTAGTCATATTTACTCCTTTACTAGTTTGCCTGGCTAGGCAACACTACGCCTTTTAATAATCAAAACGGTTGGTATAGCCAAGAGTATTAAAGCAGGGATTCCAAACGTTAACATCATCATCCAAGCAGTCATATACTCTCTTTCGTCAATAGAACCAACAGTATTTTGAACTGTAAAAAGCAATATAGCAAAACCTATACCTAACATAAGCCATTCATACCAGCGTACTGATATATTTTTGATAATAAGATAGGCTACAATAGCTGTAGCTGCGATGGTAAGAATTATTGCCAGAAACCAGAACATAAAAAAACCTCCCATGCTATATTTTTATAGTTTTTATATCCTAAATAATACATTTAACAAAAATCTCAGCACTTTTTAACATCAGACATATTTTTAAAAGTCAACACATTGGTAGCTCAAAACGTAACCACAGTATCTTTACTAGCCAGTTGTTTAAATTTCACTCTTCTTAGAAGTGCGTAAGGCTATCTGCCACGCTGCCAATAAGATTATAATAGATGGCAAACCAGTTACTAATAGAAACATCCAAGCGGCTTTAGTTTCATGTTCGCTAAAACTGGCAAAGAAATTTTGCAGAGTAAAAAGCAGTAAGAGTAGCCCTACAGCAATTAAAAGCCATACGTACCAAGCCATTTTTATCTGTTTTTTAGTCAAAAACCATATAAGACCCATAATCAAAATACCTATTACTATTCCTATTGTAAGCCACATAATTCTTCCTTTTTCTTTTTATTTCTATAATGCTTTAGGCGAATATTTACATAGGTTTTTTCAAGTCAAAACCAAAAGTCGGTAACTCTAGATTCCACCAAGTCACAGCCTTTTGGTTAAAGTCTCCGGTAAGAGGATTTTTGTCTTTACCTAATTCACTGCCATAACCAAAAGTATTATCCAGAGAGGTAAAAAACCCATTAAATATAGAAGAAGTGCTGACAATACCTTTTACAACGTCATGCACAATAGCGTCAGAATGTTTGCTAAAAACACAGCCTACCATGCACAAACCGCACTCATCGCCAAATTGATTGCGCAACTCCTGGCAGCTTAAACCATTGAAAAGATATTGTTTTTTGCCGGGTGCTTGCCAAGGATAAATATTTTCCCAAGTAGGCTCTTTTTCCATACTAATAGAATCAGAAGGACAAATCTCGGCGCATTTTTTACATGTCTTACAAAAACGCCATACGCCAGCATCTATAGGTGCAGTTGGCACTAACGGTAAGTCTGTAAAGAATTTTTGTCCTCTCATGGCCATACCAAAATCAGGACTTACCGCATCTCCACGTCTGCCGGCCTCTGCCAAACCGCTTAAATTGGCAAAACCAGCGGTAGCGGCAATACCGTTGCCATCACCGGCAATACATTTATAGCCAAGGGCCGCTAAAAATGTTTGCGCCCTGTTAAAAGCATAGTTAATAATATTGCTAGCCTGACCGGTAGCTGCACGTGAACTCAAAGGACCGGGAGCTGTCTTCATGTTTTCTAAGGCACAAGGCGACATAGCGGTAACTATATTAAGATGTTTTTTCATGGGAATCACTACTTTAGCACTTGTTTCGTATTCATCATCTACATCTTCAAAAACATGTTCTTTCCATGGTGAACTGTATTGTTTGGTGTAGATGGTTTTTTGCATGTTTTGAGTAAATTCGCTATAACCTATAGAAGTAGCACCGAAAAATTTTAATGCCGATCGTAACATGCGTGAATTTTCCTCGGGAGTACCTTTCCACTTTTCAATACCTAAGTCCAAATAAGAGTTAGCCCCGGCTGTCGGTGTGGTCCATGGTACGTTAGCGACACCACCGTTAGAGTGTCTTAAAGCACGGTCTCTTAGTGAAAAACCTGGCTTTCCCTCTACCGCCCACTTTTTGTAACGTTCAGCTTTAATAGCCAATGAAGCTGCTCCTTCCTCAGCAGAAACATATTGCAAATATCCTTGATTGCCGCCATTAGTGCATTTACTGGCATCAAAACGTTGCATCATACTATAGTCAACATCCATGGAAGGTTTTTCTAAAGGTCGCTTTTTTACCCAAAAAGGATATTTTTGAGCAGCACCTTCAGACGACATCAACTCGTCTAAATCGTGGAATATCGGTACTGTGGCTACTGTAGTCGCAACACCGGTTACCCCCAAACCAAGTGCTTTCATAAAGTTGCGTCGAGAGATGATAGAATGAAATTTTGTCATATGTTTTCCTCGTTGATTATATAAATCGATATTAATAATTATATACTGGGGGGAGAGGGGGGTCAAATATCAAATGAAACACTTTCCGCAGCAAGCTACGAGGTATCAGCTCTAGCTTGTTGCGCGTGTATAAAAAACACTCCAATGGGCAAACCATTGATCATAAAAAGAATAAAGATAATTAAATGAAAATGATCACGCATGTCTGTTAATGGCAAAATATTGTAATGCCGATTATCAATGTTGCGGAAATATGGTAACAACTGCTGTCTGTTATCTATAGAAAAGGTAAGTAATTTATTTTCCGAAATTCATTATTATAGGATATTCGTTATGCGTAATAGATTATTAAAAACGCCTAGGGCATAAATGTTTTAAGCGTTCTTTTCTGTTTTTTTAATATTAGTGTTTTTATTAAATATTACCGGCAACGAATTTTTAATTAAAGCGGTCAATGCTTTGAAAAATTCCGGTGGGTTTTTGATAGCCAACAAGAATTGTTTACGATTGTGTTTAAAAGCAAAGGATAGACGGGTAGTGGCATAGGTACGTGCCCAATGGGCAATAGCCTCGTTTATTTGTTCATCGCTTAATTCTGAGAGATTACCTTTAGTAGCGTAGTATACGCAAAATTCAGCCCATTTATCTACAGTGGGCGGATTTTCTATCTTACTGCTGGCTACAAGTTCATCAAAAATAGGTGTCCCTGGATAGGGCACAAAACGCATATACATAAAGGGAGCATTATCTAATTTACGCAATAGTTCCTGTGATTGCTTAAAGTCTTCTGCAGTTTCCGTTGGCACAGCTAACATAATATATATGCGAGGCACTATACCATATTTGACAAAATA
>WRFJ01000108.1 GCA_009778865.1 Chloroflexota bacterium
GGTAAAAAGGCGGCGGCAAAACCGGCGATGCTTATGATTAAAGAAAGTGGGCTTTTAATTTTGATGCTTAAGGCCACAGCCTGCAGAAAATACTTAACCCCTTTCACTTATAGCCTCTTCGCCATTTTGATACCACTGGGCCTGTTCATTAAAGAGGTTGGCGTATAATCCATTCTTTTTCATAAGTTCGTCATGTGTGCCAGTTTCGGCAATCTGGCCATTGGCCAGCAGAATCACTCTATCGGCCAGACGCGCAAAGCCCACACGATGGCTTATCAGAATAGCCGTTCTGCCTGCCAGTTTGTCTTTGATATGCATAAATTGCTCAAGCTCGGCTATAGGATCAAGCATGGAAGCCGGTTCGTCGAATATCAAAATATCCTTATCGCTCATATGCGCCCGTGAGACGGCTAACTTTTGAGTTTCTCCGCCGGAAAAGACTGCGCCACTTTCTTCAACTGTTCTATATATGTATGTATTAGAGCCTTTCGGTAATTTTGAAACAAATGCCGACGCCCCGCCTTTTTCAAGAGCCAGATTTATTTTATCTTGATTATGCACATTGCCTATATCGCCAAAGCCGATATTTTCGGCAATGGGCATATGAAACAAATGATAATCTTGGAAGAAAGCACCTATTTGGTTTTTTAAGAACCCTTTTTCAATAGTATCGTAATCTTGGCCAAAATACAGTAAATTACCGGACAGTGGTTTATATAGCTGCAGCAGCAGTTTAATTAAAGTTGATTTACCGCTACCGTTTGCACCCACCAAGGCAATGGTTTCACCGCGCTTAATAGAGAACGACACATCATTAAGAGCAAGTTCACCTTCTTTATATGCATACGACAGATTCCTGGCTTCAAAAACAACAGCAGTCTTTACTGTCTTATCTTCAACATTGGCAGAAGAAAGCGCAGGTTTTGGCCGTTTGCCAAAAATCTTATACTGGCGTTCTAGGGCGTAGAGCCCTTCACTGGCAAACATCAAGGAGCGAGTGATATTGGCAATATAATCAAAAATACTTAGACAAAGGGTAAAGATAACGAGTAAAATAGCGGCTGTCATAGCTCCACCAGCCACGGCAAAAATAGCATAAAATATGATAGCAGTTAAGAAAATATAAAAGCCAAAACTGCTGATAAAAGTGTGAAGCTCCGTCATGAAGCCTTTTTTAACTTGATAGTTGTATATAGAAGTGTAAGCTTCCTGCCAATTTTTGATGAGCATATTTTTAGACTCAAAAATACGTAATTCTTTGGCGTATTCTTGGGAATAAGGCATCTCTTCGTAATGTGCGGCCAGTCTTTGTTTGTCCCTGATTTTGTACCAGCTGGAATGCAGTTTTTTAGAAAAGTTCAAGTTATGCCAAGTAATACCGATTATATAAGCAAGCGAGACGACAAAGACTAATGTTGAAAGCGAAAAAGCCACAATAAGCAAAGAAACAATACCGATAAACTTGCCGAGCAGTGTACAAAAACCGCTGATAAACTCGGTAAGAGAACCAGGACGGTCAAATACAGCATAATATTCATCTTTGGCATCTTTTTTCAGCAATTCTTCCATACTGAAGCCCTGTATACTATCCATCAGCACTTCTTGCATACCGAAATAGTAATGATCAAACATGATCGTATATATAAGATCGTTATTAACTCGATTTGATAATCCTATAAGGGCCGTAATGATGCCGAACATTATGATGACAGGCAATATATCATCAAATACGCCAGTATCGGTTGACAAAAAGGAATTTAATTCGGTAATGATGGCTTTATTGTATTGAACAGCGAGAGCTGGAAGGATTGATACGATAGAAACAATCAACGGCAAAATAATCAGCATCGATTTATTATAGTGCCACGCTAGTGAAAGGCTCCAGCGAGCTGCTTTTATTTTATCTTTCATTATGCCTTTCTTTTTATGTTAAAAGCACTAACAAAATGAGAAAAATTGTATAACTCAATAATACAAGATTTAACATAGTTTTTCAATAAAAATACGTATTACAAACAAAGAAACATAAATTTTATAAAATTAACTTGTATATCTTTGAAAATAAAATGAGATAAAAAATAAAGTAAAAGTAGTAAAAATTTACATACTGGTTCAATAATTAAAGAAAAATAGATTTTATAATGCAGTATTTATTATGTATAATAGTAGTAGTTGGTTATACGAAATTACCGCTAGGGAGTAAATGTATGAATGATGATATTTTAAATGAAGCTGAACGTTTTTTACGCTGTAAGGAATGCGAGTGGTATAGAAACTGTCTGACTCCTCTACGCATAAATACCGAGGATATACAAAGACAAATGAGCGATGCCTCAGCCATGGGCATGAGTATGGCCAACAATACCATGGAAACCGATATGATAGCCTCTATGGCAGCAGCAGCTCAAAACAGTATAGTAGAAGCCTGTCCGGTTTTAATAGACAGACTACGTAACGACCAGCAACTTTCTGCCAGAATTAAAGAATTCATGCGTTCTTAGAAATTACTCTACCCTACATAAGAAGACCCGCTAACCAGCGGGTCTTCTTATGTAAAATCATTATACATAATGCTGCATAATATATTCGGCAGCTTCCCTAACAGCTCTTTGCATAGGCACCGACAGACCTTCTTTAAACTCATCAGGAGCGCTTTGCGGCTCAGCAGCGATGATTATTACCTGACTGTCAGCAAGCTCAGTAAATTCCTTAAGCATATTAATAGTAGGCGTCATATGCAGTGAAAAATCGTGTATTTTATTAGCCGTAACATCGTCAGCTTTAGCTATAAAAACCTCACCGGCCTGCCGGCCGCTTTGTAAAGCATCCGCTAATATAATAGTTTTGGGCCGTTTTTCACTTAGTAGTAAGTTGAAAATAATCTCGCGTACACTGGTGCCAACATCAATAGCCGCCATATTATCCGGGAGTTTATAATTTTGGTTAAGATAAACAGATACGGCATTGCCAAAACCGTCGTCACCAAAAAGTATATTGCCGCAGCCCAGCACCAAAATATCTTTATGGTAATACTCCGAGGCGTAATCCATTACATACTCATTTTGTCTATTATTTGCCCATTATGATCAGCAATATCTAAAGACAAAGACAAACGACCGTCTAAAGTATGTGAAGCACATGAAAAACACGGATCGTAAGCACGGATAGCTACTTCTACTTTATTTAA
>WRFJ01000109.1 GCA_009778865.1 Chloroflexota bacterium
TACTTTCATTTTTATCACCAACAATTTTTAGATACGCTGTTTTTGCGTTCAAAAAATTGTTGGGACGTTTTCGCAAAAGTCAAGTCATTTTTCGTTAATTTCTATTATCTTGTTGGCTTTGGTTGGCAGTATGCAGATCATCCAAAGATACAATGACAATCACGGATTACTAACCCCGCAGATGGTAACGCCCGACTCACTTGTTGGTAAATATAAGGAGGTGGATTTTAATGAGTGAGGAATTCTATGACCCGATTGTCGCAGAAGTACGCTATAACCGCGAGCAACTCTTAGCCGAATTTAATGGTGATGTCAAAAAGCTGGATGCGTACCTGGATTCTAAACGGTCCGAACGAGAAGCTGCCGGATTTCATTATGACACCGAAGCAGAAGCGCAGGCTCGTTTAGCGTGGAATCGACAGCAACAACAAGAATTCGCCCGCAGGGTAGCAAATTTGTAAGCGATCTATAAGGTCGTAAACAGAGAGCCTTTTTGAGAGTATGGTTTTCTGCTGGTTTTGGGCCGATGGTATGCATCGGCCCTTTTCAATTGCCAATCCCGTAAGAAAGCTATTCAGGATGAGCGGCGAACAGTTCGCCATAAACCGCAATAGACTTAGGCGCAAGGACACAGCGAGGTTGTGGTTTTTCATTTGAAAGCAAATAGTACCGGCATTTTGACACATAATTTTGACACCGCCACCCGTTTATTTACGAGTGTTTTTGTAAATTTTCGGGGGACTTAATCATAAGGGGAAAATCATTTTCATAACAGGGATAGACTATATCCGTTAATATATATGAAATTCAAATTTGGAGACCGGTGCTCTACCAACTGAGCTACTCTCCTATTTACAGAGGCGAAAAGAGTAATTACGTGTCTCAGAATTCATTTTGACACCTCATTTTGACACCTCAAGCATTTTTTTATGTTGATGAACCGAGCGGAACTTATAGTTCCTCTCTATTATTTTGTATATTAAAGTTCAAATAAGCTGGATTATCGGATCAAATCAACAGATATGATTATATATGAAAACGTAAAAACTTCCAAACTGTCAGATTAAAATTGACCAATCAAGGTATCGTAAGCAGTAAAAGCCTCTCTCTTATTGTCCAAGTTACTGTGCTGGTAAAATTGGAGCGTTGTTGTGATGCTGGCGTGGCCAAGAATAGATTGAACCGTTTTGGGATCAACCTTTGCATCCTTTAAGAATGTCGCCGCCATATGGCGCAGAGCATGTAAAGAAATATGCGGCAATGCTACCACTTTCACGACCCTTTCAAAATCGCGGTATAGATTTCGAGGCAAAATTGGTGTGCCGTGAGAAGTGGTGAAAATCAAATCGTCATTATTACTTACTATTTTAACGTTTTTAAGAATATCTAATACATCTTTTGATAACGGTAGCGTTCGTCGGCTTCCGGCAGTTTTAAGACCGCAAATATACGGTTTTCCATCTAAGGCCACAACTTGTTGCTCTAGCAATAAAGTCCCCTCATTAAAGTCTATATCCTGCCGCCTGACGCCCAGTGCTTCTCCCCGACGCAGACCATATGACATCAATTTATATATGGGATAATATGTACTGCTTTTTTCAGCTTCTTGCAAAAATGTGTTTAGCTGTTCTTTCGTCCAGATTTTCTTTTCCTTGACGGTATACTTCGGTAAAGATACGCCGACAGCCAGATTATAGTAAATCAATTGTAGTTGCAGCGCGGATTTTAAGACGGAAGATAAGGTGTTTTTGATATTAACACAACATTTTGCGGATTTGGTTTTTTTGTATTTTTCAATAATTAGCCGCTGCACCAACATCGGTTCAATAGACAACAGCCGCTTTTGACCGAGAGACGGAAGAATATGAAGACGCAATGTATCTTTATACCGGGATATTGTCGTCACCTTTATTTTTAAGGGGGCGATATTTTCAAGCCAATACTCAACAAATTCTTCTAGTGTTTGTCCATCACGTGATACAGTTTTTCCTCTATCCGCTTCTACAATAATGTCTCGTAATTTTTTATCAGCTTCTGCACGGGTTTTGCCGTAAACTGCTTGAACTGTTTTTATCCCATTAGGTAAAATAGCTGTATACCGCCCCATATAGCGACCATCTTTGCGATGGCTTATTGAACCTTTACGTTTACCCATCTTGTCCTTGCTGGCGTAGTTTGCAAATATACTGGGTCAAATCTATACTGCTTACGAACCGACGCCTACCGATTTTGAATGACGGCAGTTCTTTACGATCCAGAATCTTTTGCACCCTAGAATGGCAAAGCCCTAAATACTGTTCGACATCTTTGATGTTCAGCGACTTATAATCCATATAGTTTTGTCGATGATCATCTTGTTTTATTACTTTGCTGTCTTTATTCATAAAGTCCTTATCGTTAAACTCTTTTCTGTTATTACGATAGTGGTATATAATAAAAAAGAAGATAGCGCAAAGATTAGAGATAAAATATTTATTATGATTGGACAACGGCCATAAGGGTGTGGTTACACTTGACAGACATATTTTATGATACTGTTGTAGAAAATACACTGATTTACCTCACAACTTAAAAGGCCACCTGTGACAATAATCCGAATGAATTATCAGGTGGCCATCTAAGCCTAAATTGTTGGATTATTGTCACAGTAAGTTTACCATGATTATGAAAATAGAATCAATGATCTTTCGCATAAAAAATGGATGGTACAGGGCTTGAGGCACGGTTGCGGCCAGCACGTTTTTCTGGTAGAATATAAGCAGAGAACTTTAAGCGTAAAGGTGGTAGCCCCAATGAAAAACAAAAAAATAATTGACATTACCATTCGTTCCAGCGCAGCGGAATACCTGACTTTTGTGGCGGCCACCGGCAACAGCCAGCAGAGCGTGGAAATGCGCTATGAGGAGGAAAATATCTGGCTGACCCAAAAAATGATGGCGGAGCTATATGATGTGAGCGTGCAGAACATTGGCCAGCATATCAAAAAAATATTGGACGATGGCGAGCTGTCCCGCGAGGCAACTATAAAGAAATTCTTTATAGTTCAAAACGAAGGGGCACGGCGTGTGGAGCGCGAAATAGACCATTACAACTTGCAAATGATCATTGCTGTAGGCTTTAAGGTAAACAACGAACGTGCCGTACAGTTTCGCAAATGGGCGGGGCAAATCGTAAAA
>WRFJ01000110.1 GCA_009778865.1 Chloroflexota bacterium
CATTTAAAGCACTCAAGCTACCTTTGATTTGTGCATAATAATCGTTGGTATCTATATCGGTAACACCATCTATATGTAAAATATTCATACCGGTCATTATACCTAAACCAAAAAGCAAAGACACCGCTGAAGACATAGCACCTTTAAGGCCATATTTTTCCTGCATGGAAGGATACTTCTCCAAGGGTGGAGCACCCCAAAACAGCCATATTTGCGTAGCAGGCAGTTCGCCACGTTTAATTCGCGCTTTATTGACCGGATGATTTTTTAATACTTCTTTGGAGGCATCCATTAAAAAATTAAGCAGATCTTTATTGCGGCCGCTTGGAGTATAACCTAATATAGGTTTATCGGAAATATCGTGGGGAGCGGTAGTTTGGGCTTTTAAACTTAAACCGCCATCTTTAATCTTTAAAATATGGCGGTAATTTACCCCTGGATAAAAAGTAATTTGTTGAGAACCCAGTTTATCATTTAAAGCTTTAATCAACTCGGCAGCTTCTTCACTCTGTATGTCGCCGGCATTGTAACTATGCATAACACCGTCTTTTACATTAACAAAGTTGCAACGAAAAAGTGAACTACCTTGTTCCATAGACACACCCAAAGATAAAGCTTCAATTGAAGCCCGCCCTTTGTAGTATTCTTGAGGATTATAACCTATTACCGACATACAGGCAATAGCCGACGAAGGCTCCATGCCCGACGGTACATTAAGGGTTAAGCCCACTTCTCCCTCACTAGCCATACGGTCAAAATAAGGAGTATAAGCTGCTTGCAAAGCCGTCTGTCCGTTAAATTCATCAAGAGCATAATCGGCAGCGCCATCGGTGATCAAAATACAATACTTCATCTTGCTTTAACTCTTTAAAAAAGATTATAATAGCTTTTGTTTTTACGTTACCTAACGGGGTGTAGCGCAGCCTGGTTAGCGCGCAGCGTTCGGGACGCTGAGGCCGGAGGTTCGAATCCTCTCACCCCGACCATCCATTTATTCCATTTTGCCATAAACCATTATATAATAATGAGCATACAATAAATATATTGGAGGAAAAATATGTTTTGCCCTAGATGTGGAAGTCAAAGTTCTGACAATACAGTTTTCTGTGCTTATTGCGGTACACGTATTGATGGCAACGATAGAAAAGAGCAACCTACTAGTCAGCAACAGCAAAAACACCCTGGTGAATCATCGGCAACATCATCGCTAGTTTGTGGTATAATCGGCTTGTTTGTTCTGTGGTTTGTTCTCTCAATTGTCGCTATTGTTCAGGGTAATAAAGCCAAAAAACTGGGCTATACCGGCGGTACAGCTACTGCTGGCACAATACTCGGCTGGATAGGAGTAGTGTTAGGAATTATCGGCACAGTATACTCTTTTATCCTTCTAGCTGCTATGAGCGCCGAAGGATGGCTATAGCTATATTGGCCTGTTGAACTTTTCATATTTATGAGGGAAGAATATGTTTTGCCCTAGATGTGGAAGTCAGAATTCCGACAGTGCAGTTTTCTGTGCTTATTGCGGTACACGTATTGATGGCAACGATAGAAAAGAGCAACCTATTATACAAGAGTCTGTACAAAAACCACCAGGTTACGGGGTGGCAGTTGCTTCGTTAGTTTTTGGTGTAATCGGTCTTGCTCTTATAGGGCCTATCTTCAGTATTCTTGCTATCATTTTCGGATGTGTAGCTAAGAACCAGAGCTTTAAAGGCGGACAGGCTACGGCTGGTATTGTATTGGGTATTATTGCTCTTGTATTAGGGGCTATTGTTATAGCGATCTTATTAATATAAAGTCAGTATTTGATTTTTGAATAATTTTCCGTTTTGATTTCACGCCAGAGGCTATCTTTTTCTTCTAAAGACAACATTTTAAAGTTAAGCGCGCGCTTTCTAGCCAGTTCTTCCATGGCATTAAAACGCGCACAAAATTTTTGGCTACTACGACGCAAAGCTTCTTCCAAGCTAATGCCCCAGCGATTAGCCAAATTAGTTAAAGTAAAAAGCACATCTCCAAATTCTAAAGTGCGCTCTTCTTCAGTGGGTGCACCGGCTGTTTCTTTTATTTCTTCATTTAGCTTTTGTAATACATCATCATCGCAAGACCAATCAAAGCCTAAGTCTTTAGCGCGCTTTTGGATCTCCTGAGCATAAATAAGGGCCGGCATAGCTTTCGGTAAACTACCAAAAGTTTCCTTGAAAACCTGGGGCTTATCTTCTCTTTCTTTTTTCTTAATATCTTCCCACATAGACAATACTTGTTCAGCATTTTCAACCTGTTGGTCAGCAAAAACATGGGGATGACGGCGTATTAGTTTATTATTTATGCCTTTAAGAACATCCTCAATGGTATATTTGCCGCTCTCTGTGGCGATTTGCGCATGAAAAACTATATGCAAGGCTAAATCACCCAGTTCTTCTTGTAAAGCGACATCATTTTGGCTGTCATTGGCTTCTACAGCCTCATATACTTCTTCCACCATATTGTCACGTATGGAAGCGTGAGTTTGCGCTCTATCCCACGGACAGCCTTGTGGTGAACGTAATTTTTTCATAATATCTAAAAGACGTTTAAATTCACTCTGGGCAGACACCAGAAACTCCTATATCGCCTGTTTCGTAAAGATGATGCTTATTTATAAAAGAGGCTACTGGTGATGTCAAAAGATAATTAAGCGGCAAATTTGCCGCAACACGCTCGCGTATAAGCGAAGCCGATATATCAACAAACGGCTTGTTGAGAACGGTAAGCTTGCCTTCCAGTTCCGGTAGTTGAATATACAATTTAGTGGGATCTGGTACGGCATAACCTACACGCGGAAAAGCAATAATCGCACAATATTGTAAAATAATCTCAGGATCGACCCAGGTATGAAATTTTTCTAAATTATCCCAGCCCATGATAAAGTACAGCTCGGCATCAGAATATTGCCAAGCCAAAAGAGCCATGGTTTCGGCAGTGTGAGTATCACCGCACATATGAATTTCTAAATCACAAAGCTCAAAATCTTTTTCGCCGTTAAGTCCTAAGCGCACCATTTCGTAACGCAAAGATGCGGGCGAAACTTTCATGCCATCTTTCATATAAGGATTACCAGCTGGCATAAAAAGCACTTTTTCAAG
>WRFJ01000111.1 GCA_009778865.1 Chloroflexota bacterium
ATACGATATCACAAACCACTCATGTTTTCCCGCCGCAGACCAAGCCACCTTCACGCTATAAAGTGAGCCACCCTCTCGGCATAACTGAACCATTTATGAAAAGTTATTACTTTTGCTGTATCCCTTTGCGTTTTATCATCGAATCATCACCATCAATGAAAATTTCGTAAGAATCATGGACAATCCTGTCCAGAATAGCATCAGCTAATGTTCCTGCATACGACGCTTTAGTTAGACACCATGACCCATACCTATATAGATCAGCAGATACATCCATGCTAAATATAGCCTATAGTTATCATACTTTTAATTTTGACGATGACTCAATACCTGCAGACGGTGTATATTTTATCGGTATTTTCAGAGAAAGCAATAACGCAACGGTAATGCTTAGTCTTAACACTGCCGGACCTACCGACACAAGATTTGTTAATAATCAGAGCGGAACATACGTCTTTGATGCCGGTAAATTCTTGTCCATGACTATAGAGGAACTACCGGCCTAAGAAACAAACTATACCGAAAGAACCAGGAGAAGGACTAGATTTATCCGGAATGCGCTGGGGGTGATATTTGACTGATGCGATGCAGTAAATCTAATGGGAGAGCCACGCTCTCTCAGTGCCATATGTACGAGACAACCCTCCAGAATTATTCTAGAGGGTTGCTAAGTCGTAAAATCTTAACTTTTTGTCGTGTTTTGCTTGACCAGTTCAAAATACAGCATCACAAACCACTCATGTTTTCTCGCCGCAGATCACATAGATAATTTTACAATTAAAGTATCATATTTCTTTTTTCTTGATGATAAGTATGGAACTGCTAATAAAAATGAGAATAGCACCAATATTTACACCTAAAGCTGTCCAGTAGGGATTAGTAGCTGTGTCACTAGGAAAACTATAAGGGTAAACTAATTCCATGCCCCATCTGACTATTTCTGAAGGCATAAATTCTCTTATAGGGTCTGTATAAGATAAAGTGAAAAGAGCTGCCAGCAGAGCTAAGGCTATCCCGCCGGCCACAATCCGATTGTTAAAAATAGTAGAACACAGAATAGTCAAAGATATGGCAAAGACCATATATAAAAGCACGAAACCTAAACATTGCAAAAAGAGCTGCAGACTTACGGGGTCAGGGTCTAATGGGTTAGTGGTATTTACAGCATAAAACCAGCAAATAGCCATGCCGATAGTTATAGCCAAAGCAAAAATTATAAAAGCTGCTAAAAGTTTAGATAAAATATAGGCGCCGCGTCCAACGGGTTTTACCAAAATGGTAGCTGCCAAACCATCTTTTACTTCTTTAGCTACAGTACTCATCAATGTAAAAGGTACAAGAGCTGCCATAATAATCATTAAAACATAAATAAACTGCGAGAAAATGTACCCCGATCTTAGGGGGTTAAACAAAGGGTCGCCATGATAAGTGGCATCAGCCCAAAAAGGCACCGCCAGGCCCAAGATAATACAAGCCGCAAACACTAAAATTATTTTATATGTTTTCCAGCCTTCGACAAGCTCTTTTTGAAACAATACAGCAAATTTTTGCATCTTATTTATCACCTGCCAGTTTAATAAAGATATCTTCCAGCGTCGGTTTAGAAGTTGTGTAATTAATTATGGTAAAACCTTGCTGACATATTAAATTAGGTAATACTCTGGCCGCTACTGCATCTTTAACATAGATTGTTAGTTCAGGTAGCTTTTGCTCATCTAGCTTAACATCAACTTGTGCACACCAATCTTGTATTTGTATAAACGGTACCAACGGGGAAGGATCTTCTAAAGTATTGACGGCTATGCAATTTTTAGAAAACTGGCTTTTTAGATTTTGTATATTGTCTGATACTACTAAATGTCCGTGGCTAACAATACCTACGTTATCGCATACTCGTTCTGCATCGGCAAGAATGTGCGTGGAAATAAAAACGGTAGTTTTTTCTTTTATGTTTCTGATAATATCAAGAACGTCGGCACGCCCTAAAGGATCCATAGCCGAAACCGGTTCATCTAAGAAAAGTACTTTAGGGTTACCCATCATAGCAGCAGCTAGACCCAGACGTTGTTTCATGCCACGTGAATAATCGCTAGCTTTACGGTCGGCGGCATCTTTAACGCCGGTCATTTCCAAAAGTGTAAGCGCCCTTTTGTGTGCTTCTTTATAATCTAGGCCCAAGAGTTTGCCGTAGAAGATAAGATGTTCTAAGCCACTCATATAACTAAAGAAGTTAGGTACATCAGGCAGATAGCCGATAATTTGTCGTGCTTGCATTTGACGGGCGCTGCTGTCATGCCCATATATATAAGCATGTCCTTGGTTGGGGCGGGAGAGGCCTATCATCAGTCTAATAGCGGTGGTTTTGCCGCTGCCGTTGGGTCCCAAGAAACCATATATGGTGTTAGGCTCTACTTGTAGATTCAAGCTGTCTAAAGCTATAAGATTGCCGAATTTTTTACTTAAGTTAGTAGTTTGAATAGCTAGGTTTTGGTCAATATACATGATTAAAAGATTCCTTAGCGTTTGGGATTGGATATAGTGGTTATTTCAGTTTTCACACCTCTGGCTCTGATGTCATCACGGCTAATGTCATCATGATTTGATAAATTAACATCTCCCCAAGTACTGCCGTCGGCAAACTGAGTATAAACACTAAATAACTCGCCCTGTACAGATTCGGCTTCTATAACGTCATATTTAATATTACCGAAAGACAGCACTCTGTTATAGGACTCCCCTTGGCCTAAACTGAGATCGCCGACGTTTATTCTTCTTAAATTAGAAGTTTTTTGCAAATCACTCTCTACAAAAACTATCTTATAAAAAAGAACTACGGAAACGTCTGTGATAATTTTCTCTTGATTATTAGTTATCGTAAAATCAATGGCTACTTCATCGTAATATATATCATTGCCCCAGATGAATTTAGCTGTTATGGAAAGGGGATGGTTGGGCGGCGGAGTTTTATTACTGCCGCAAGAACTGACAACTACTAAACTGGTCAATAAAAACAAGGCTGCTAAAACAGCTAATACTTTAGATATATTCATCTCTTGACACCCAAACTTATCTGTTTGCTGTAAAAACAAATGTAAGGGGATTTTC
>WRFJ01000112.1 GCA_009778865.1 Chloroflexota bacterium
AAAGTCTCTTGCATTTTGTCAAGATCTACACCTTTTTGTAAATATTCTAAAAGGCGTTTGGAACCAGTCTCTACCCCTATGCCTACCGATTGACAACCGGCTTTAGCCATTAACTTAACATCTTCCTCACTCATATCGGCACGGCTTTCAGTATCCCATTTGATTTTTATTTTGCGGTCAATTAGTTCTTGGCAAAAAGCTCGCATGCGCTTACGGTTATAGGTGAAATTATCTTCAAAAAAGCGGAGATATTTTACTTTATACTTTTTACGTAAATGCTCCACTTGACCTATCATGCGTTCTACAGATAAATCAGCACGGTGGCCTTGATGGAAAGGGATATTATAACAAAAGGAACATTTATAAGGGCAGCCGCGGCTGGTGTTTAAGGTAATATCCCAATATTTAGGCACGTCCAAAAGATGCCATGCCGGATCGGGTAGGGCATCTAGATCTTTGATGTAGGGACGTGGGGCATTATAAACAAGATCGCCCTTATCGTTTTTCCAAGCCAAACCTAATATATCACCATAGTTGCTGTAGCCTTTTTCTAAACATTCTACAAGTTCAAGCATAGTATATTCACCGTCGCCGCGTATTACAAAGTCTATGGCTTCTTCTTGTAAAGTTTGCTTAGCGGCACACGTGGCATGTACATTACCCCAGACTATTTTACAATTAGGTAAAAGCTCTTTAAATTCTTTACTTTGCACCAAAGCATTACCTATACAAGGGCCGGTTAGAACGGAAAATCCCACTAAATCTGGAGTAAAATCGCGAACATAATCGGACGGTGAAAGCTGACTTACCACATTGTCAAAGACCTGCACTTGATGGCCGGCTCTTTCCAATACGGCGGCAATATATAATATACCGTTAGGGAAGACAGCATAAGTTCTAAAACGTGGTTTATATTCGGTGCCGGGATTTACCAGCAGTATTTTCATAGTTTTGATACTCCCAAAATTTAGCCAAATAACCTAAGTGGTTTTTCGCCTATTAAAGATGAATCATTTGTCAGATAGTTTACCTTATTTAAATACTTTTTGGCTATATCGGCTGCATAAGCTACTTCAGCAGTAGTAGCAGAACGCCATGGCTGTCCGTTAATAGCAAAATAACCGTCTATACGCAGAGTAATATTCTTATCTATGTCAGCGATAAACTTGGCTATTTTTTCTATCTCGTCGCTTTCTATAAGTCCCGGAATAAACAAAGTCTCAGCTTGCAGTTTTTTGCCCATAGCGTAAATGATTTTGAAGTTTTTAAGAGCTTGTTTATTAGAATGCCCGGTATAGTATTTATATAGATCGTCCGATACGGCTTTAAGACTAAAAACCACTTCATCAACATGTTGCATGTCGGTCAGTTTTATTCCGTTGGTAATGAGTACATTGTAAGTATTATATTTTTGTTTCATGTAAGCACTTATTTGTACAAAATCGGGGTCCAAACTGGGTTCAACGCCGATATAAACGGCACGCTCTATGAGCAAACCGCATATTAGTTCATCCAATTCTCTTAAACTTTGTATGAATTTTTCCGGAGTTGTCTCAGGTCCTTTAGTTTGTACACGTTTGATAGCATCATCAAATAATGAAAAGTCTAATTTTTCCACTTGGCAAAAACAGCCAAGACAAGCTAAATTGCATTTGGCCCAATGATGAAAAGTCAGTGATTTAAAACTTGGTTCGTACACAAGATGATAAATATTCATAATATTGCTCAAAAATAATGCTTTAAAATTGTCTTATCTATAGTTTTTTAATATGGGTTATAAGTTAAATATCAGTTAATCTGTTTATCAGGAAATGTATATATGGCCTTATCTTCTTTATCTTGCAAAATACACTCCTGAATATCTAAATACCAAATATCATAATGATATTTAACTTGTCTTGGCACAAACATATGCTCGGTCTTAGTAAGATTAAGACGTTTTTTAAAAATCGGGCCGTCTATAACAAAAGTATGATAGTAGCCGGCGTTACCAGTAGAAGAACTTTCATGGCGTTCTTTAAGCTCTTTTAAAAGGTGGTGATCTAGAGTACGCCCTAAATATTCAGTGCCCAAACCTCCGGCGGTGGCTATGATTATCACCTCAAAGCAACTGTCAATAACATCACGCAAAATAGTCTCGCGATTTTGTCCCCAAAGAGGCATGTGCGCGGTAATACCAATAGGTGCACATACACTGGCCACCCAGCTTTCGTGCTGAGGGGCATAAGCGTTGCCTACCGATACGTCACCAAAAAAGCCGTGCTCTATGCCCTGTTCTTTTAGGTAAGCCAACATAGCTTGGTAGTCTTCATTATAAGTTGATACTGAGGCTGTCCATTTAAGCAGAGGGATACCTACTGCTTTAGCTTGTATATCCATAATTTCTGGCTTAAGCATATGCGGCCATAGACGTCCGTTCTCTTCAGTAATAATGGAAGCTAAATATTTTATGTCATGGCCATCGCGCATGGCTTTAAAGGTTGATAAACAACAATCTTTACCGCCGCTCCAAGATACAAAAGCCTTAGTCATTTAAATTCTCCTCAAATAGATTTGTTGTTCTTATATAATGACCTGTCCTTTAATTTGCAGACAAGGGGTTTGTAATTATTAGACTTATATAGTCTGTGCCGTTTGTAGTATACATCAATATACCAGAATATCGCTCTTTTTGCATCAACCAATATTTGGTTAACTTTTTATAGCCCACATACTGCTATATGCGTATCATAGTGTTTACTATACGATAGTTATATACATTCGTTACAGATTTTACCACTTAGATTAGAGCTATGTGTAAAGCATTCAAGAAGGCCCTAATTGACATTTAATCAAGGCCTTCTCAAAGCTAAAAGATTTAAATCTTATTCCTTTGACTGGTTACGCAGGAAGTAGGAAAGACCGGCAGCTGCTCCAAAGATAATGGCGGCTAAGCCAAAAGTCCACAGGAAGGTAATAGCTGCTTTAGGCTCATTCTCTGCATAGCCTTCAGCCATCCAGCTAATAGCAAAGATAAGGAAGAGAACGGCAATAGCCGCTAAAAGCCATTCCCACCAAGCCGGTTTAATATTCTTCTTATTAAAGAAAGT
>WRFJ01000113.1 GCA_009778865.1 Chloroflexota bacterium
ATTTCAACGCCAGAATCGGCTAGTGTTTTGCGTATAAGATCAGCTTTGGCCCAATCTTTATTTTGCTTAGCTGCAGAACGAATATTGAGTAAATTATCCAATCTCTCAATAGCAGTTTGGCCGTTAGCAATAACGCCTTGTGTATGCAAAACAGACCAAGCTGTCGCTAATTTTTGCTCGTCTAAACTCACTTGCATAGTCTTAAAGGTAAGACCCAAAACCTGCCCGCCTAAGTCTTTTAATAAACTTTGGGCTTTTTGTATATTGTACCTGCTATCGTAAGCACGGTTTATATCACGAGCCAGATCAAAAAGCACAGCTAGAGCTCGTGGCGAATTGAAATCATCGTCCATAGCTTGCAAAAAGCATTTTTCATATTCTTTTATATTAATATTAGCAGATAACTTTTGAGTATTAGAGACCAAAGCAATTGTGGTCGCTAAGCGCATAGCTCCTTTAGCAGCACTGTTTAAAATTTCCGTCGAGTAGCTTAGCGGTTTGCGATAGTGCGAACTTAAGACAAAGACGCGCAGATCATCAGAAGTATATTGTTTTAGAATGTCTTTAATGGTAATGAGATTACCTAAAGATTTACTCATTTTGTCGCCGCCCATTTGCAAAAGACCGTTATGCATCCACCATTTGGCAAAAGGCTTGCCGGTATAACCTTCACTTTGAGCTATTTCATTTTCATGATGCGGAAACACTAGATCATGACCGCCACCGTGAATAGTAATCTCATCTCCCAAATATTTTAATGCCATAGCCGTGCATTCTATGTGCCAGCCTGGACGCCCTTGACCCCAAGGGCTATTCCAAGATATTTCACCTTCTTTGGCTGCTTTCCACACAGCAAAATCCATATGATTCTGTTTTTCTTCGCCTATCTCTACTCTAGTTACGGCACACATATCTTCCACATTACGATTGGATAATTTACCATAATCAGGCATAGAAGACACTCTAAAATAAACATCGCCGTTGGAAGCGACATAAGCATGGTTTTTTTGGATGAGCCCTTCTATAATTTTAATGATCTCTGGTATTTCTTGCGAAACACGCGGGTAAGTATCGGAAGGCATAATATTTAAAGCAGCCATATCAACACTAAAGTTTTTAGCATAGCGGTCAGAAAGAATTAGCGGTTCTTCTCCGGTTTCTTGAGCACGATGAATAATTTTATCATCTACATCAGTAAAGTTTTGAACACTTTTAAGTTGATAGCCTCGGTATTTTAAATAGCGACGCACTACGTCAAAGTTAATATAACTCATGGCATGACCGATGTGAGCATCAGAATAAGGGGTGACACCACATACATACATCTTAACTAAACTTCCCTGCGGCAAAAATTCTTCCTTTTGTCCGCTTAAAGTGGAATAAATCTTTAAATCAGTCATAACTTATTTCAACAGACATACGGCTTGGGCGGCAATACCTTCACCGCGGCCACAAAAACCCATTCCTTCTGTAGTAGTAGCTTTAATATTTACTTGTTCTATGGTGATGCCTAAGGCCTGAGCAATGTTAAAACGCATAAGAGATAGATAATCAGCTAACTTAGGCTTTTCGGCAATAATAGTAGCATCTACATTATTCACATTATAAGCTTTGTCATTTAAAAACTTAGCTACTTCTGTCAATAATTTAATGGAAGAGGCATCTTTATATTTTTCATCAGTAGCAGGAAAATAATACCCTATATCTCTTAAACCAGCTGCGCCTAAAATAGCATCCATTATGGCATGAGTAAGTACATCAGCATCGCTGTGACCAAATAGGCCCTGCTCAAAAGGAATTTGCGTGCCACCTAATATAAGAGGTCGGCTTTTTACCAAGAGGTGAGCATCATAACCAGTGCCTATTTTTATCACAAATGTTTGGCCTGCCTTTCATTATATATCAAAGTAGCCACCAGTAAGTCTTGAGGGATAGTCACTTTAATGTTGCTATCCTCACCTGCACATAAATAAACTGTATAACCGCATTGTTCGACTATTTGTGCATCATCTGTAACGTTATGGTCGTTACTTTCATAAGCTTTTAACAAAAGCTCTCTTTTGAAGCCCTGCGGCGTCTGAGTTATCCGTAGGTTTTGTCTCTGTAAGGTTTTGTCTATGGTTTGCCCATCTATAGTTTCTTTAATAGTATCTACAGGTAAAACCGCCGGCACGCATGCACCATGCTCTTTAGTCCCTTGCCATACTCTTTTAATCAGATCGGCACTAAGCAAAGGACGGGCACCATCATGCACTAATATTATTTCGCTATTAGAACTAGTGGCCAAAAAACCCTGCCTAGCAGAAAGATGACGCTGTATCCCTCCTAAAACCAGTTTTACCGGTTTATGAAAACGATATTTGGTAATTTCTTTATTAACTTTATCTAGATTTTCTGCTGAGACTACTACTACTACCTCATCTACATGCGGACTATGAGTAAAAGCCCGCACGGAATGCATAAAAACTACATCTTCGCCTAAAGAGGCCAAGAGTTTATCTTTGCCGCCCATTCGAGTGGATTTTCCGGCACAAAGCACAATGGCAGTAGTTTTCATCAAAATCCTTTTATTTATAACTCAGTAGATTATAGAGTATCCTGACTTTTTTGCCAAAAAGCCTATTCTGCAGCAGTGTTATTCCGTCCCAAACCTAAGGAAATAGCTTGCTTAACAGTAGAGACCGGCAATACTTGCATATCGCCAAAAGATACTTTGATATCTTTTAGGCCACGCTCGGGCACAATAGCTCTTTTAAAGCCTAGTCTACAAGCTTCCTTGAGTCTACGTTCAAGATCAACTATCGGACGAATCTCGCCGCTTAAGCCTACTTCGCCAATGGCTACTAACTTGGGCTTAACCGGTAAAGCTTTGGCAGAAGAAGCTATAGCTATAACCATAGCCAGATCAGATGCCGGTTCACCGACTTTGATACCACCGGCTGAGCAAGCAATAATATCTTTGTCACCCAGTTTAAGAAAAGCACGACGAGCAATGACCGAAGCTAACATAACTAAACGTGCAGTATCAAAACCGGTTGTACCACGGCGTGGCAAG
>WRFJ01000114.1 GCA_009778865.1 Chloroflexota bacterium
AAACCACCCCCGAAGGAGTGGCTGCCAGCATAATTGTTTTTAAATATGCATATGCTATCAAAACCCGCTGAACACATCCCAACACAAACCTATTTACACAATTAACTTAATCTAGTGTCTAAAAAGCTTGACTACACCAAGTTATGCGGACCTTTATATACTATCAATAAAGCCGCTAGGCGCCATACGCGCCTGCCCTTCGTTTAAATCGTCGGGTAAAACTAAGCTTGCTATGCGCACCCGTTTTAAGTCTTTAACGATGTTGTTCACCGACAAAAACATGCGCCGCACCTGGCGTTTTTTGCCTTCATGTATGATTACACTGTAATGATACGGGGGAGCCGATGTTCCCAGATCTTTTATTTTAGCCGGAGAAGTTAAACCACTCTCGTAAATATCTACCCCTTTTTCCAGTTGCTTTTTCTCAGCATCAGTTAAAGGACGGGCTGTAGATACATAATACTCTTTTTCATGCTCAAAAGAAGGATGAGTAAGTTTATATGCTAAATCGCCGTCATTAGTAAGTATAATTAAACCGGTGGATTCTTTATCTAAACGTCCGGCCGGAAAAAGACCTTTATCTTTATAAAACGGCGGCAATATATCCAAAACTGTTTTCTCGCGCTTATCCACAGTAGCTGCCAATATGCCTTTAGGTTTATTCATCAGTAAAGTAAAAGTCTGGCTTCTAAAAGAAATAATGGTGTTTTGCCCCCTGTAAGAGATATTATTCCCTTCTTTTACCGGCATGTTAAAGCTTTGGGCTATTTCGCCGTTAATAATCACTTGACTGTCTTTAATAGCTTTAGTAGCCTGCCGGCGCGAGAGACCGTAGGCTTCTACCAAATATTTGGTAAGCGTCTTTTCCATAGGCTTTATTATAAGACAAAGCAACTAAAATTTATAGTAAAGCCTATAACAGAAAGCTATAATATAACAATGAGCGAAAAACATTTTAAACTGCATGCTGAATACCAAATGACCGGCGACCAGCCCGCTGCTGTAGCCAGTTTAATTGACGGATTAGCCAAGGGCCTTAAAGAGCAAGTTTTGCTTGGCGTGACAGGCTCAGGCAAAACCTTTACTATGGCCAATATTATTGAAAGAACCGGTAAACCTACTTTAATACTCTGCCACAATAAAACGTTGGCCGCTCAGCTTTACACTGAGTTTAAAGAATATTTTCCCGACAACGCTGTGGAATATTTTGTTTCTTACTATGATTACTATCAGCCCGAAGCTTATGTTCCGCAGAGCGACCTTTATATTGAAAAAGATTCTGATATTAATGACGAGATAGATAAGCTGCGCCATGCTGCCACTATGGCCGTGCTAGAGCGACGCGATGTTATTATCATTGCCAGCGTTTCGTGCATCTATGGTTTGGGCGAGCCGGAAGAATATCGCAGTTTTTTACTGCATTTTGAAGTAGGACACGATTATTTAAGGCAGGAACTGTTGCAAAAACTGATAGGGATGCAATACGAACGTAATGATTTTGACTTAACACGCGGTAAGTTTAGAGTTAAAGGTGACACATTGGAAATCATGCCTATTTCCGATGAAAATGTGCTAAAACTGGAATTTTTTGGCGATGAACTGACTAATTTAAGCAAAGTAAATAAACTGACCGGTGAAATTCTTAAGCGCCCCAAAATGTATGACCTTTATCCGGCTAAACACTTTGTCACTTCTCCGGAAAAAATAGCATACACCTTGGAAACTGTAAATGCCGAGCTTAACGAACGCCTAAAAGTATTGGAAGCCCAAGGTAAAGTAGTTGAAGCAGCCCGTCTTAAGAGCCGTACTAATTATGATTTAGAGATGCTAAGCGAAACCGGTTATGTTAATGGTGCTGAAAACTATTCGGTACATCTTTCCGGCCGCCCCATAGGCTCACGCCCTTGGACATTAGTTGATTATTTTCCTGAAGATTTTTTATTGATAGTAGACGAAAGCCATATTACTTTGCCGCAAGTGCGCGGTATGTATAATGGTGACCGTGCTCGCAAGCAAACATTAGTGGATTATGGTTTTAGATTGCCGTCGGCCATGGATAACCGCCCATTGCAATATGAAGAATTTAATGCTCTTATTAACCAAGTTATATATGTATCGGCCACTCCGGCAGCCTACGAATTAGAACATACCCAAAATACTGCTGAACAACTCATACGCCCCACTGGTCTGTTGGAACCTACTATTGAAGTGAAGCCAATATTAAACCAAGTAGACGATTTACTCCAAGAGATACAAAAACGTGTAGAGCACCGTGAGCGTGTATTGGTTACTACTCTCACTAAAAAACTGGCTGAACAGTTAACTGATTATCTTATTGATATAGGCATTAAAACTCAATATTTGCATAGTGAAGTAGATACGCTGGAACGGGTAGATATACTCCGAGATTTGCGTCTTGGTGTTTACGATGTATTAGTGGGCATTAATCTTTTGCGTGAAGGTTTGGACTTGCCTGAAGTCTCGTTGGTAGCTATATTGGATGCTGACAAAGAAGGTTATTTACGCTCTATTTCTTCGCTGGTACAGATTATGGGACGAGCCGCTAGGCACGTAGATGGTCATGTCATAATGTATGCTGATAAGATTACTAAATCTATGGAAGCAGCTATTAATGAAACTTTGCGTCGCCGCATGATTCAAGAAACTTACAACAAACAGCACGGCATATTGCCGGCCGGCATTAAAAAAGCCATTAAAGATATTAATGAACGTGTAGGACAGATTACTGACAAGATAGATATAACTGACCCCTCTCGTAATCCGGTGACCCGTGATGAGATAGTACGCTTGATAAAAGAACTGGAGAACCAGATGAGACAAAGTGCTAAAGAGCTGCAATTTGAACGAGCAGCTTTGTTGCGTGATAGGGCTATAGAACTAAAGCAACAACTGGAAAAAGAGCGCATATTGGCATTAAGAGGTTCTCTAAACAGATAAGCTTTTTGCTAAATTAGAGCTTAATATGGCTACGGCCTTTATTATCTTTTTGTGTCAAGCTATGATTGAAAGAT
>WRFJ01000115.1 GCA_009778865.1 Chloroflexota bacterium
CTTCTTCGCTCTCATACTCAAAAAAGCCCATGTGCGGGTTGCGCCCCATAAGCACAATCTCAAAAGCTGTAAAAGCTGACGGCAAAAGCGGAGACTGTGGTACTACCGACACCAATAAAGCTAGGTCCTTTTGTTTTATTTTGGCAATATCACGGCCGCGAATATCTATATTGCCGTGGGTGGGCAGCATAATACGCGAAAGACTTTTAATAATGGTGGACTTACCACTGCCGTTGGGACCAACTAGGCCCACAAAGCTGCCGCGTTCAATCTGAAACGATATATTATGTATAACTTCGTTTTTGCCATAAGCCAATGACAAATCTTTGAGTTCAATATCTATATCTATCATTTTAGAATATACTCCTCATCTTGGAACGCAACAGGAACAGGAAGAACGGAGCACCTAACAAAGCGGTGATTACGCCTATGGGTATTTCGGCAGGTGAGAAAACAGTACGACATATAAGATCGCACAATATGATAAATATAGAACCCATAAAAATAGATAAAGGCAATAAGAAGCGATAGTCAGGACCCCATATAAGACGGGTGGCATGAGGAATGATAATACCTACAAAACCGATAATACCTACAAAAGCCACACCGGCAGCTGTGACGATAGTGGAAATTGCAAGTAAAATCTTCTTATCTCTTTCTACATTGACACCTAACTGCTGAGCCTGATCCTCACCCAATTGCATGAGGTTTAACGAACGCCCAAAGAATATTAAAACTGCCGCCCCTACTAGTAAAATAGGTAAGGCCACATATACATAGGGCCAGATAGTGCCGTTAAAACTGCCCATCAGCCAGAACATAATTGATTTTACCTGATCGGGGTTGGCAGCAGTAATCAAATAGGAAACACCAGCACTGAAGAAAGCGCCGATAGCTACGCCGGCTAAAATAAGAGTAGTAGTGGGCAATGTACGCCCTACTTTGGAGATGTTGTATACCAAGAAAACCACCACTAGAGCACCAACAAAAGCAAAAGCAGCTGTTAGCCAGTTACCAAAAGCTACCAAAAAGCTGGCCGGCACCAAAATCATGGCCCCTATCGCACCGAAGGAAGCACCCTGCGAAACACCGATAAGATAAGGATCAGCCAAAGGATTACGGAACAAGCCTTGATAGGTAGCGCCGGCAATAGACAAAGCCGCGCCTACTACCGCCGCCATAATTACCCGTGGCATGCGTACGCTAAAGATGATATCGGCCTGCCAAGGCTCCCAAGAGGGATTTTCAAAATTTATAAACGGTAATATTCTGGAGATTACTATTTGCAGAGTATCAAAAAACGGGATACCAACAGCACCAATGCTGCAACCTAAAACCATAGTGGCAAACAAAGCAATAGCCAAAGCTATTAATGAAATAATTTGCTTGCGGAAACGATTGGGCTTTTTAACAATAGCGTCCGGTGTTAACATAGGAGCGATTACAGTTTTAGTCATAAGAATATTATAAAACAAGCCATTGTACTATCGCAATAAATTTATATAAAAAACATGCCTATTTGTTTTATATATTGGTATAAAAACATGTTTTTACCACTATAAATTTATGGCGATAGATAGCTAACCTTTCAATTTACTGCTAATTGCTAATAGCAGACTTTATAGTCTGCTATTAGCAATTAGCCTAAGTTATATTTAGACATATTGATTGGGATCGTATTGGTAAGTACCGAAAATATCAGGGTGTAAGATTTGAGCATAGTTTTCCAGAGCATCAATTAGACGCGGACCGGGACGGGAGCAACTGTTAGATTCGATCTCAATCACATTACCATTTTTAACAGCACTCATGCCAGCTAAACGAGAATCGTTGGTAACATCGGACATATAGCCATAACCAGTACCATGATCGGTCACAACAATTATTAGTGTGGGATTAGCAGCAATAAAAGACTCCACGTTGGGAGTAATGTAGCCACTGCCAAAAGTATCGCCCAAATTGATGCCCAAAGCAAGATTAATAATAGTCGATTCCCTTGTACCAGCACCAGCAATCATTAAACCGCCATACATTACATGAAGTACAGTCACCTTAGGAGTAGAAGCCGGCAGTCTGTCGGTAACTGCTTTTACTCTAGCTTCCATAGCAACAATAACAGATTCCACCCTGTTATAATCGGTGCCGCCTAAAATAGTATTATAAGTGCGCATGCAATCAAATAGAGATTCAAAAGTCGTAGGATTAGTGAGAAAGACCATATAGCCTAATTCTCTCATCTGAGTTGCCGGCTTATTAAGAGAACTGTTGGAAATTAAAATGATACCTCTTTCTTTATCGCCTTGCAAAGCCTGCATGATCTTTTCGACATCGGCCGAGGTGCTGCCTCCCACTTTAAATTTATCATTGGCTGGAGCAGGGTAATCGCAAAAAGTAGTGCAGCCTACAATCAAGTCTTCTAAGCCCATGGCATATAGACATTCGGTAACACCGGGAGATAGGGAAACTACCTTATTAGGTAATTTATCTCTATCAAAAGTAAAAGTTTCACCGGTATCATCAGTTAAGGTGATAGGCTCCGTGGGAGTTTGTCCTTTTTTATCGTCGCAAGCTACTAAGCTAAATGCCAGCGAGCTGATAAGTAAGCAAGACAAAAGAATGGTAAATAATTTTTTCAAGGTTTTCCTCCAAAAATTTTTGTAGACATGATTATAATAAAACTTTATTTGTTATTTGTCAATATAATTTGTTTACTATATTAAAAAATAATTTTCATATATTACAAACTCAATCATACTATTTTATAGTGCTTTGTATTAGTCCATGTTGTCTTTGTCTACGTCGGGATTTGTTCAGTGGTTTGCGATACCGTATGTATAGAAAGACAAATGGTAATCACAAAACACTCATGCTTTTCATCGCAAACCACTTTTTGGAACTTTTATTCCCCTCCGGGTCTAATACCTCGCAGCTTGCTGCGTTGATCTTATCAAAAAGTATGTTAAACTGTTATCATGGAAACAACCAGTGAATACATACATAAAAGACACAATGTATCGGTA
>WRFJ01000116.1 GCA_009778865.1 Chloroflexota bacterium
ATGGCTTCATGATAGCTAAATACAGGAAAATCTTCATTGAATCGACGGCTGGACGCTACTTTTCTTACCAACCCCGTCAATAATGTATGCATAAGTTTTAAAATGTCATTTTCGTCTATAAAACTCATCTCGATATCAAGCTGAGTAAACTCAGGCTGACGGTCAGAACGGGAATCCTCATCACGAAAGCATCTAGCAATCTGATAGTAGCGTTCTATACCACCCACCATTAACAACTGTTTCATCTGTTGGGGAGACTGTGGTAAGGCAAAAAATTGACCGGGGTATAAACGAGCCGGCACTAAATAATCGCGGGCACCTTCGGGAGTAGATTTAGTAAGAATAGGTGTTTCTACTTCCAAGAAGCCGGAGTCATCTAAAAATTTATGGATATAATCAGTAACCTTATGGCGCAAAATAAGATTATTGCGCATGCGTTCGCGCCTAAAGTCTAAATAACGGTACTTTAAACGCATATTTTCGTCTATATCCACTTCTTCGTTGATATAGAAAGGCGGTGTCTTGGAGCGGTTTAAAATCCTAATGCTACTTACAGCAATTTCAACAGTACCGGTAGCCATATTTAAGTTTATCGTGCCCTGAGGCCTAGCATTTACTGTACCGGCGATAGTTATCACAAATTCACTGCGTAAATCTTCGGCAATTTTAAAAGCCGGCTCGGAAATTTCAGGGTCAAAGACCACCTGCACCAAGCCGCTTCTATCTCTTAAATCAATAAAAATAAGTTTGCCGTGATCACGGCGGCGATGTACCCAGCCAGCAATATGTACCGTGCGACCGACGCACTGCTGATCTATAAGACCAGCATCAATATCTTTATACAACTTTGCACCTGACTTTAAAATTATCCTTAGATTACAAACAATAAATTATATCCTATGTATATAATAATATTCAAACAATGTAAATCTCTGAATAGTATTGCTATTATTATGCCAAAAATTTACAGCGGATGGATTTTGCCACCCGCTGTAACGATATACTAATTATTTAGTTCCTAGGTCTTGTTAGTTGTGATACGCCACCAGGCTAAGCCAACGGCTACAGCGATAATGACTAAAGCAACGCCGCCAAAAGCAAATAAGAAAATCTGACCAGCGGTCTTTTCAAATTCAGCAAAACCACCTACGCCATTTTGAATGGCAAAAAGCAGCAGCAAGATGCCTATGATACCAATAAGCCATTCATACCATTTGATAGTAATGCCTTTGCTGTGTAAGAACCAGCCCAGCCCTAAAATGGCTGCGCCTACTAAAAGAGCAACTATAAACCACATAATATATTTCTCCTTTTCCTATTCCTAATTATTATCTTTGACCATAGCCTTTAGAGGCGCCGATAGTGCTGTCGAAACCATAAACAGGCAGGCTCATATCCCACCAAATATCGGGGTCATCATACATGCCATAACCAAAGAAATTACTCATGCGATAAAAGAAGCCGTTAAAGAGAGAAGTAGTGCTTACTGTACTGCGTACCATATCATGGATCATAGAAGCGCGGTCTTCGCTGAAGGTACAGTTGGCATAACAGGTGTAGCAGTTGCCTCTTTCGGCAAAGTAATAATTGCACTCTGCCATATCAGTCCAGAAGTGTTTTAGACCGGGATTGTTGAACACACGCGGTTGGCCGTTTCTTTGTGAAGGGATTTCCCAGCTAGGTTTGTTGTCATCGGAAATACTTTGCGACGGGCAGTTCTTGGCGCATTTGTGACAAGATTGGCAGAACTTCCACAAACCGGCATCAATGGGTTTAGTGGGAGCTATAGGCATGTCAGTCATCATACTAAAGGGTATATGATTGGGGCCTACTTCCGGTACAAGAGTATAAAGGCCATTGCGACTGTTTTCGGAGATACCAGTTAGAGAAGTAGCGGCTGCAAAGTTAGTCTCGGCACTTTGATGACCACATAAACCCCAAGCAGTCCAGCCACCCGAGGCACGCACAAAATTGTAAAGACGTACACGAATAACATTGTGCATGTGACTAGCCTGTGAGCTGTTAGATTTAGAATAAGTAGACCAGCCGGTTTTGGTAGCTTCCATGCAGGCACCAACAGATAGAGCTACGATGCTCACACCACTGTTGGGGATGACTAAAGTGCCGGCCTCACGTCCCGTAGAATTAGTATGTACATCTTTCATGTACGGTTTGTCGACATTTTCGAAGACATATCTTTGGTCATCAGAAGTGGGGGGAGTGGGGTTGGTAGCTGTATAGGTCCATTGACTGGCAGCTTCAGTGGTTGTTTCCACTATAAGATTATTTTTCCAGTAGCTTTCCAGTTCATTAAAACCTATAAAAGAAACACCAAAAAATCTCAGAGCGGCATAAAGTAGTTTACTACCTTCTTCCGGCGTGCCTTTCCAGGGGGCTACACCTAACTCGTTAGGTGTTTTGGCTTTTTGGCTATCGTTAGTTAAGCCCAAATAATTCCAGCCCCAAGCCGTAATACCAGTATTACCGCCGGCATAAAGAGCGTTCCATTTGCGATCATAACCTTTTTCACCGGAGGCATCCTTATCCCTTTTCTCATTTATCTCTGCTCTATGGGCTAAAAGTGCGTCATACTGTTCTGGAGTACGATACATAGTATTAACACGTCTAGTGTGAGCTTCGTTGTTGCGATTGAAACGCTTAAGCATCTTCCAATCTACTTCGGATGTAGGATCAAAGAAGTCACGTTCTTTTACCCACCATGGTCGTTTTGCGGGAGTGACATTACTGGTACTCATTAGTTCATCAAGATCATGAAATACCGGAACAGTTGCAGCAATTGCCCCTACACCTGCAGTGCCAAGACCCAATGTTTTCATAAAGTCTCGCCTAGATACTGTTGAATGTGTTTTCATTCATTTCTCCTTTTTATTATAGAAATATCAAACAAAGACCTGTTCAACTCGACCTTTCCTAACAGATCATTTATTCCAGAATAAAGATACTATCAATATAATCATTAA
>WRFJ01000117.1 GCA_009778865.1 Chloroflexota bacterium
ATTATAGCCTAAAGCACGCAGTTGACGCACCAGATATTCTTTGCCATCGGCTACTTTTTGAGTTGACTGACACAAAAACTTTTGATCTTTAATACACACTAATCCAGCAGCCTGCGCCGGTGCCGATACGCTCCAGGGGGACTGCACCTTTTGCAAAGTTTTAATAATATCGGGACAGGCAAAAGCATAACCCAAACGCAAACCGGACAAAGCATAATCTTTAGTCATTGAACGTAATACTAATACATTCGGGTATTGGCTTAAAAAAGTGCTGTCCCAAGCCTCCTTGGTAAAGGCTATATAAGCTTCATCAAGAACCAGTAAAGTATCCGAACAAGATTTAAGTAAATCCAACATATCTTTTTTACTATGATATTGGCCCGTAGGATTATTGGGATTAGCCAAAAAAAGCAACTTGGGTTTTTCTTTTTCAATCATCAGAGCCAAAGTTTTTAAATCAAAATTTAATGTCTGCATATTAGCCTGAAAGAAAATTATCTGGGCACCAAATATACGGGAGGCCAATGCATATTCACCAAATGAAGGCTGCAGTATACATACTTTATCTCCTTCATTAAGATAAGCTAAAGCTGTCAGATGTATAATCTCCATACTACCAGCTCCGCAGATGATATTAGCCGTATCAAGCTTTAAAAACTTGGCAACAGCTTCTCTTAAAGCTAAGCACTGGCTATCAGGATATATATCAAAACGAGCCTCTGATGCTGCCCGAGCAGCTTCGGGAGTACAGCCAAATGGATTGCAGTTGACCGAAAAATCAATAATCTCAGAAGCACTAAAACCCAGTTTTTGCAGTTCTGCATAATCAGGCCCGCCGTGATAAACAGGCTTTAAATCTTTAATATACTTTCTAGGATAAAGCAAATAAAATACCTCCAAAGACTAAACATACCGCAAACCATATAAAAGAACTTATATACAAAAGTTTGGTAGACTTGGTAATAACGGCGGTGTCAAACTCACACTTTTCATCACCTAGTTTATAATGATCTATTTTTTCCAGCTGCACACCCAAAGCCCCAGCCATAGATGCCATAGGATAGCCGGCATTAGGCGAAGAAGTGCTTTTACCGTCACGCATGGCAATTTGCCAAGCTTTTTTAGCGCTGCTTTGGCTATAAAGATAAGCAGCACCCACTATGCACAACATAGCCAGTCGGGCCGGTATAAAGTTTAAAACATCATCAGTTACAGCTGCAAATTTGCCCAAATATTCATATTGACCGTGATAACCGATCATACTGTCGGCAGTATTTACGGCTCGATAGGCTATAATACCTGGAAACCCAAGTAGGCAGAAGAAAAAGAGTGGAGCCACTACACTGTCGCACAAGCTTTCGGCTACACTTTCCACTGCTGCCGACGAAAGTTGCTTTTTATTTAACTTGGAAGTATTGCGTGATACTAAGGCCCTAAGCTCAAATCTAGCTTGTTCAAGGCTAGTTTCGTCAAGCATTTTTTTAATAGCCAAAGCGGTGTTTTTAAGCTGTCTAACTGAGAAAAACAGGCTTAAGAAAAGACCGCCTAAAATAATATAGAGTGGATAGGCTGCTTCTCTAAGCCACCAGAAAATAAAGAAAAAGGGCACTGTTAATAAAACAATCGTAAACAAAGTAACAAGCATGCCCCATATATACTGCCAGAATTTACCCCATTTGGCACCAAGCTTAATCCAAAAACCTATGACGTGCCCCATGTAGTACACCGGATGCAAGGCATTTTTAGGATCGCCAAACATTAAATCAATAGCTACGGCTATAGGCAGCATCAGTAAAATATCCATAAACTAAGCTCTTTTGCCCCAAACTGCAAAGCTTTTTTCTAAAGACTGTTTAACAGCTTTATATGTAGCTTTAGCCGTCAGATGCCCCAGTAAAGTATGGCCGCCATAACATGTTATGGGCTCTGCGCCATCAACAGGACCAGAAACGGTGATGATCTGGTCAGTGCCAGAGCCCGTAGCTGGCAGGCCTTTAGTATAGGCTGATGTAATATCCATAGTCCGTAAAATATTGCTTTTAGCTTCGGTGGCAATTATAAAAGCACTTATTAGCGAAGCCTGACTTAAATTTTGGTTATAAACAATGATAATGTTGATAGTGCCGACTTTATTTCTTGTAACAGAGGGAAGATAGCAGTCGGCACTGTCTAAACCAGCCGAAATAGCATTGTGATTGGGATCGGCAGTAGCCCATACGCGAACATGTACCTCTCCCTCTTTCTCCTCGGCAAAAGCCAGTTCCCTCATATTAACGCCGGTAAGTAATGTTAGAGAGCAATCTGCTTCTAAATCACAGGCTTTAAGACAATTATTAGCATAATTGCGCCAGCTTGTACTAGTCTCATGCAGTACCGGCCATATAGCCTTAGGTGTATGGCAATTAGCTACTGAACATATATTTTGATGTGCGCCGTCTAGGCCGCTTACTGCCAAACGCGGTCTATCAAAGTGCACAGTAAGCATATTTGATGGTACATTAAAAACATCGTGGGATACGCAAAAAGCGCGTATCCCATCTTGATCATAAATTTTTTCTTTTGCTATAGACATAAGTATTTTATTCTACCATAGGCAATACGGCCGGTAAACCGCTGTACGGATGCGGATAGACATAACTGCCCGGACCATAGACTTCGGCCAGATTTTCATTAGTAATAACTTTAGACGGTATGTCGTCGCAAAATACCTGGCCTTTCTTGATGAGAATTAAACGGTCGCAATAATGTGAGGCTAAGTTTAAGTCATGAATAGCTGTAACAATGGTGATATTATTTTCTTTGCAATGATGGCGCAAAAAATTTAACACGTCTATTTGCCTAGATACGTCTAAAGCTGCTGTAGGCTCGTCCAAAATAATAAGCTCGGTTTGCTGAGCTAAGGCGCGAGCTATAACTACGCTTTGTATCTCGCCGCCTGAAAGTTCACTGATACGGCGGTCTTTAAAGCGCA
>WRFJ01000118.1 GCA_009778865.1 Chloroflexota bacterium
ATTTGAGTATGGTGTATAGTTTTATCGGACAAATGATCAAAGGGGACAAGCGGGTTATGGTTGCATACACTTGAGCGCTTGTTATGACCTTGCTAATCTTAATATCAGAATAGGAAGTAATTTGTCATGCTGAGAAAACTTACACCCAGGAGTACAAAAAAGAGGCCGCAGACTACGTCATATCCAGCGGCAATACTATTGCAGCGGTGGCCAGAGACTTAGGTATCGGCGAACAGATGTTGGGTCGCTGGGTTAAAGCCAGAAGATTGCAAAGAGGTTTAGATAAGTCACCCCAACTAAGCCTAGAAGAAAAGGCTGAAGTAAAAGAACTAAGGCGTCGGGTTAAAGGTTTAGAAGAGAAACTGGCTTTCTTAAAAAAGCAGTCGCCTTCTTCGTCAAGAAGCATCGGTAACAGAGCGTTACGGGCTGATATATACGGAGAAGGCTAACTTCAGAATCATCATGATGGCCAGACTTTTGGAAGTATCACGCTCCGGTTATTATGACTAGCAGTTAAGACTTCTAGACCCCCAAGGTGACCTTGGGGCAGCACTTAAAGGGCAGATATTCATGTTATGGGAAAAGTCTAAACACCGTTACGGTTGTCGCGGTATTTACGCCGATCTTAAGAGCCTAGGCGTTGATGTCACACTTTACAGAGTGCGTAAGTGCTTACGTAAAATGGGTATATGCGACATACGGCCTGACCTTATTAAGAAAGAGTAAAGCTCCTGTGCCTACTGTTAAGCTGGTAGGAGACATTACCTATTTAAAGACGGCCGAAGGATGGTCGTATTTGGCAGTAGTCATTGATCTTTACTGTTGAGCAATAGTGGGCTGATCAATGGACACCCATATGAAAGCTTCGCTAGCGACATCAGCCTTGCGTATGGCCGTACTTAACGGATACGTAGCAGAAAATGCTATCTTTCATTCAGACCGGGGGTCACAGTATATCTCAAAGAAATATTCTGAGTTTGCTATATCAAAAGGCATCCGTCTTTCGGTAGGCAGAACAGGCGCCAGTACCGATAGCGCCGTAGCAGAATCTTCTTTTCAATGCTTAAGAATGAGATGTACTACTTAAGCAACTTTAAGAGCAGAGCTCAAGCACGAGGAGCTGTTATGGAATACACTGCTTCTTTTCTTACTGCCGTACAAATCCGCTGTATTGCTCTATGGCTTAATGTTTTAGTTTAGTCTTGTGTCAATAGTATCTAGTTCAATCTTAGCACCTTCTGTGCTGCTGTTCTAGTCTAGGCCCTTAAAATAATACGAAACACATCACTAAATACTATAAAACTTTCAGTATTCTCTTTAATTACTTTGTTTATGCTCTATTTCGTAGATATTTCCGATGAAACTATACACCATACTCAAATTGTTAAAATGTATTGACAATAGAGTAGGAAGGGAATAAAATATATTAATAATCATTAATAATTACATTGATAATATTCCCCATTAGAAATAAACGTCCTGTGTTAGGGAAGGTCGAACCGGACAGGTCTTTATTTAATATTTTAAGTATTTTAGCAAAAGGAGAGAAAAGGCATGAGAAAAAACCATTCAACTATTTCCAGACGGGACTTTATGAAAGCTCTGGGTCTGGGGGCTGCTACTTTAGGTGCGGCCGGTGCTGCCACTACTGTTTTCCACGATGTTGATGAAATTACCGCTTCTACTAAAAGCATCCAAAAACTGCCGTGGTATGTTAAAGAAAGAGACTATAAAAATCCTACCGTACCCATAGACTGGACTGTCTTGCCTCGTTTAGACGGCTCGTTCCCTTACCAAAGCCGTCCCACGCTAACACCTCAGGAAAGATATGATATGGGTATACCAGGTGGTTCTTCCGGTACATGGGCTAGCCCAGAACAAGCACAAGTTTTATTTGATTACTGTAAAGAAGAATTTCCCGGCTGGGATCCCGGCTATTTAGGTTTGGGTGATAATCGTACTACTGCTTTATTTGTGGCCACTAAATTTATGAGAATGGCTAACTGGCCTGCCGAAATACAACAAGGAATTAATAGGGTAAACATTGCACAGGCTATTTCAGCGGCCGGCGGCAGTGGTTCTTTCCAATCTTGGGTAGGCCTACGTTCTTCAGAAACTCTACGCCCGCAAGATTTTAATTACCCACGTTGGCAGGGCACTCCAGAAGAGAATCTGCGCACTATGCGTGCTGTAGTACGCTTTTTAGGTGGCAGCGATGTAGGTGTCACCGAACTAGATAACGAAACGCTCAAATTTATGCATACAAAACGTGGCACCAAAGATATAGTTATAGAAGACGTTGACGATGGTTATGAGACAGCTACTAAAGTGGTTATACCGCGTAAATGTAAATATGTTCTACAATGGAATGCCCGTCAGCCATTTGAATCCACCAGGCGCCAAGCTGGAGAATATGAAGATGCGGCTGTCTATTCTTGTTATCAGCGCCATCCTTTTGCTATGGCTATTATTCATGAATTTATATATGCTTTAGGTTATACCTGCGTTTCGCCCTACATGAGTGGTTATCACACTGTACCATTTGCTATGATGACTGGTTTAGGCGAGCATTGCCGCATGGGTCAGCCTGTTCTCACTCCTAAATATGGGGTTGTTCATCGTGCTATGTGGATTTTCTTCACTGACTTGCCCATGGCACTCACTAAACCTATAAACTTCGGCGGTTACAAATTCTGTGAAAATTGCGGTATTTGCGCCAATTCTTGTCCTTTTGATTTAATGCAAAAAGACAAACCATCTTGGGAAGCTATTCCTGGTACGAATGGCCGCTATGGTTTCCTTGGTTACCGTACTGATTCGCGAACATGTCCACACTGCCCGGTGTGTCATGGGAAATGTCCTTTTAACAGCAATGGTGACGGTTCGTTTGTCCATGACCTAGTACGCAATACTTCCTCCTTAACTTCACTCTTTAACGGCTTCTTCTCCAATATGGAAG
>WRFJ01000119.1 GCA_009778865.1 Chloroflexota bacterium
GCTGCTGTGCAAATACATTGTTTGGCTATCTGGCTTAGTGTGCGTGCTTAATTATTGTCGACAGTATCTAGGACATAAATTATAAAAATTTATCAAGTTGTAAAAATACAAAATTATTTGTATATTGTGCTATGCAAAGCTTAATTATTAGTCCTTACGATAAGCAAATAATCGGTAGTGCTCAACAAGCAGCCGCAAAAAACTGCTCGCAGATTTATTTGGTAGGCGGTGCCGTACGTTCTTTTATGCTTAACCAAGAAGTAGATGACTATGATTTTGTGTGTTTTGGCAATACTGCTGCTACTGCTGCCCATCTAGCCAGGCAATATAATAGCCGCGTTATAGTTTTAAACGACCGCAGTAATGTTTTGCGGGTACCTTTACCAAAAGGCCATGCCGATATCGGTAGTGGAGAACAAGATTTGTTGTCCGATGCTAGAAAACGCGACTTTAGCTTAAACGCTCTCTACTTTCAGCTTAATGAAGATAAGCAGCCCATACTTAGCGATCCCTTAAACGCACAAGCCGACTTACAAAGCAAAACATTAAAAGCCATTTCGAATGATATTTTTAGCGAAGATCCTTTGCGTTTATTACGGGCTTTTAGATTAAGTGCTGAGTTTAATTTACATATAGATTATGATACTTTGTGCTTAATCAAAAAAAATATTCATTTATTAATTAAGGCCGCTTCTGAGCGCCAACATGAAGAATGGAGTAAAATATGCCGCAGCAACAGTTCTAAAATAATAGAACAAATGGCAGACAGCGGTATATTAGCTATACTTTTCCCTGCCTTGCAAGCAACTATAAATGTCGACCAGCCTTCAGAACATTATTGGCCGGTTTTTGAGCATTCAGTAGCCACCTGCTGTGCTATAGATTATGTGCTGGGCAATATTTTTTGGCCGTATTTGCCCAGTGATGAAAACCATCTTTTTATAGATAAACAGATAAAAGACGAATTAACATCGCAAATTGTAGCTTTAAAAACAGCCTCCCTCTTGCATGACATAGGAAAGCCTTCATGCCGCACTCAAGATGAAGAGGACAGACGTATACGTTTTATCGGCCATCCTATAGCCGGTGAAAATATGTGCCGTAATTTTTTACCGATTATGCGTTTTACCAAAAAAGAGAGTGCCCAAATATGCGCTTTGGTGCGCGATCATATGCGCCCCAGCCAACTGGCTTCTCAAGGACAAATGCCGTCAGCTAAGGCTGTTTTTCGCTTTTTTAAAGATGACCCTTATGCTATAAGCGCTCTATATTTATCATTGGCTGATCACTTGGCTACTTGCGGTCCAAATATAAATTTAAAAGAGTGGCAAAAACACAATGAATTAGTGAAATTTATTATTTTATTGGCACGGGCTCAAGAAAAACAACTGCGGGCAAGTAAACCAATTAGTGGATATGAAATAATCAATTATCTGCATTTACCACCTTCACCTTGGATAGCCATAGCTTTAGCTGAGGCCCATGCCGCCCAAGCTGAAGGCGCTGAGCGTAATGAAGCTCTGCGTCGCGCTCAAACAGCGTTAAATCACTATTTACGCAAAATGGGTTTGCATAAAAAAGAAGATTAAAGATTCGCAACAAGTTTTCTTGAATTAAAGATTATGTAAGTTTTTTATTTCTTTTAATAAGCATTCTATATCCGGAGCGCCGAAAATATGCTCTGGTTCTAGTCCCAAGGCCTCGTCTTGACCAAAGTCTCCCAATAAAGCCCGCCCTACAGCAATAGTGCCTTCGGCAATAGCTTCTAAATTGGCACCGTCTTCCATAAAAAACATGACGCGACCACTACAAAGCTCATCTGCCAGTTTTACCAACAAAGCGGCCATAGCACTAAAACCCCAAGCACTTACCCTTTGACCGGTAATGCGATCCTTAGTAGAAATATCAAATCCCAAGCTCACTAAAATTACTTCCGGCTCATGTCTACGTAAAGCCGGCTCTACAATCTCTTTGAAAACACGCATATATTCTATGTCACCGCTGCCGACCGGTAATGGAATATTAATATTAGTACCGATAGCCGGTCCGGCTCCTACTTCATAGGAAAAACCACCTTGCGGATAGTTAGGCACCTGATGAGCCGAAATAGTCAACACTTTACGTTTACGATAAAAAATATCCTGCGTACCGGAACTGTGGCGAGCAGTAAAACTGACTATAGCCGCCTTATCTAGGCCACCTTTTAAAAAGGTTTGAGCGCATATAGCTGCATTATTAAATAAACTGGGACCAGCCGGATAGTCATAGGCTGCTAAATGCCCTGGCGGGCGCGTTAAAGCTAAGGTACTTTTTATTGAGCCGTTTAATATTTCACCACAGGCATCTACACAGCCACCTGCTGAAAGTAAAGCCAGTTCAAATTCTTGTTCACGTACAGGATAAGCTCCCTTGAGACCACCGCCACGACGTATCCAGTCACGAAAACCATACGCATAAGTCATATCGTGAGCTGAAGTTAAATCCAGCATACCGGCGGCACGTACCGGCATGCAAACCATGCGAGAGCTTAGACCTTCCATATCCAATGCGCCTTTGGCAGCTAATATACGATCTGGTGTATCATAGGCACCTTCTAAAGCCGGCGTCAAAAGTTCGGGTCCATATATGTAAGCTACTTTTTCCATATACTGATCATAGAACATTATGGTCTTTTTGCATAGTTTTTTACAAAATACCCCCTATAACCCAAGAACCTTGCTTTTACAGCAAGGTTCTTGGGTTATATGAAGTTGGCAAGTTTGTGTTTAGTCAGCTTTATTTCTGTTAAATGCCAAAACTGCAGGAACAGCAATTAAGATAAGACCTAAGATACCAAAGGTAGCAAAGAGCAACCAAGCAGCTTTAGCCTCTCCTTCAGCAAGACCACCGAAAAGGTTTTGTAATCCGAAAACAAAGAGTAATACACCTAAAGCCAAAAGTACCCACTCCCACCATTTAA
>WRFJ01000120.1 GCA_009778865.1 Chloroflexota bacterium
CATAGAGGCCTTTCTCGATATTTTACTGCTGCAAAATTAATTATTAAAAAGCCAGTTTACAGAGTATAATAAATTTATCAAAGAAAACTGACGGAGGATTTTTATGATCAAAGTTGGTATCAATGGTTTTGGCCGCATCGGCCGTTTAGCTTTCAGGGCTTTAAACGAATATTACAAAAACGATGTGCAGGTATTAGCTATCAACGACTTAACAGACGCCAAGACCAACGCTCATCTTTTAAAATACGACAGCAATTACGGCATTTTTAAAGGTGAAATAAGTACTAAAGATAATAATCTTATAGTAAACGGCCAAGAAATTACCGTTTTTTCTTTCAAAAATCCCGCCGATATTCCTTGGGGTGATAAAAACATAGACATTGTACTGGAATGTACCGGCTTGTTTACTGACGGACAAAAAGCTAAAACTCACCTGCAAGGCAGTGTGAAAAAAGTATTGATCTCAGCTCCAGCTACTAACGAAGATATTACTATAGTCATCGGTGTAAATGACAATATGTATGACTATCAAAATCACCATATTATCTCTAATGCTTCATGCACCACCAACTGCTTAGCTCCGGTGGTTAAAGTATTAAACGATGAATTTGGTATAGAAAAAGGTTTAATGACTACTACACACTCCTATACCAACGATCAAAAAATAAATGACATGGCTCATTCTGACTTACGCCGTGCCCGTTCAGCCGCCACTAATATCATTCCCACCTCTACCGGTGCCGCTAAAGCCATCTCCAGAGTGATACCTGAACTGGCCGGTAAACTGCACGGCATAGCTTTGCGCGTGCCTACCCCGACCGTATCGGTAGTCGACCTGACAATAGATCTGAAGAGAAATGTCACTAAAGAGGAAATTAATAACGCTTTGCAAAAAGCTGCCGATAATACTTTAAAAGGCATTATGGGCTACTGCATTGAACCGCTGGTATCATCCGACTTTAAAGGTTGCCCTCTCTCTTCCATAATAGACGCTGAGAATACCATGGTTATCGGTCATAATATGGCTAAAGTAGTAGCTTGGTATGACAATGAATGGGGATATTCTTGCCGCTTAGCAGATCTAACTGTAAAAATAGCTCAATTTATATAAAATAAAGTGCGTTAACGTATGAAAATCCCTTGACAAACATGCTTATTAAACGTATCATTAATTATAATAGTAACAAAAACGCTTACTAAAGGAGCAAAAATCTTATGAAAATGATGGTTGTCGGGTTTGGCCAGTGCGGTTGTCGTATTGCTGACGAGTTTGCCCGCTTAAATAAACGGGCTGAAACTCATAGAAACATCCAAATCTTCCCGGGTATTTACGCCGTAAATACTGATGCCGCTGATCTTTCAGGTTTAAAAGAAATTAAAAGCGATTTCAAACATCGTATTTTAATCGGTGGTCGCAAAACCGGTGGCCATGGCGTAGGTAAAATCAACGAATTGGGTGCCGAAGTAGCTAAAGCTGATGCCGATAAAATTGTAGAGGCCGTACGTGGTGCCCGCCGTTTTTATGAAAGCGATGCTTTCCTTTTGATAGCCGGCAGTGGCGGTGGTACCGGCAGCGGCTCAATGCCCATCATAGCCAAACATCTTAAAGACCGCTATGCTGACAAGCCCGTTTACTGCATGGTAGTGTTGCCTTTTGAGCATGAAGAAGAGACCGAAGAAAGAACAATCTACAATACCGCTGTATGTCTTAAAAGCGTAGACTCTGTAGCTGATGCTGTAATTCTAGTTGATAATCAAAGATATTTGCGTAAAGATACTTCTCTGCAAAACAATATGACCAAAATTAATGAGATGATCGTAGAACCTTTCTTTGACATGCTGTGTGCTGGTGAAGAACAAAAAGATAAATATATCGGCGCCAAAACCTTAGATGCCGGTGACATAATCCAAACTCTTTCCGGCTGGACAGCTATCGGCTACGGCGAAGCTCAGTTAAAGAGCATCACCCTTTTTGACCGCGCTAAAACCTTTAAAGAAAAAAGTGAAGAAACTAATAAAGGCTCAGTAGCTATGGACGAAGCTCTCATCGAGCTTTCCATGCGTATAGATGCCGGTGATGCCGGCCGTGCGCTTTACTTAGTTTCCGGCCCAGCTCGCGAAATGAATATGGATATGATCAAACAACTGGGTGAGTGGATGCGCGAGATTGCTCCCAACGCTATTATTCGTAACGGTGACTACCCGCGCGAGAAAAATAATATTAGCGTTACTGTCGTGCTCTCCGAACTTTCAGAGGTCTCTAAAGTACGTGAATATTATGCCCGCTCCACCGAACTTATACCTATAATTCGCCGTCGCCAAGAAGAGATTAAAAATAAACTTAAGAATATGGAAGAATCTGGCCAGTCTATTCCCTCTTTATTTGATTAACACTGAAAATCGCTAAGACTTTACCACCCGCTTTTAATCTTAAGTGGGTGGTTTATTTTAATTTAAAAGCTTTGGCAAGACCGGGCAATTAAGGTATAATAATGTTATATGAATGCAAACGTTTTCTATCGTAAATGGCGCCCCCAATCTCTTGCCGAAGTGGTGGGTCAGGAGCATATTACTCAAACTTTGCTAAATGCTCTTAAGAACAGGCGCTTAGCTCATGCTTATGTTTTTTGCGGTCCTAAGGGCACCGGCAAAACTTCTACCGGCCGCATTTTAGCCAAAGCTCTAAACTGTGAAAATAACCAAGGATGCGACGAGCCTTGTAATGTCTGCCCTACCTGTCAAAGCATAACTGATGGTAATTCTTTAGACGTTATAGAAATAGATGCCGCCTCAAACCGCGGCGTAGATGAGATACGCTCGCTTACTGAAAAAGTAAACTATGCTCCCAACAGCGGACGTTTTAAAGTCTATATTATAGACGAATTTCACATGCTTACCACCGAAGCCTCCAATGCTTTGCTAAAGACCCTAGAGGAGCCG
>WRFJ01000121.1 GCA_009778865.1 Chloroflexota bacterium
ATATATATTTAAGAGAAATATTTTGCTATCTAGACTACGACTTAGAAATAGAGTACAATTTTCTTAAGCTTAGTAACCAAACAAAGCAAAAGCGCTGATGGGAGGGACTTTATTATGCAATCGGATTTGATAGGCAAGATCGAAAAAGCCAAAAGGTATGCTCAGGAAAAAGAGCGCATCAAATTTGATGAACTCAAGGTAACTTTTCAAGGTGACAATACTGAGCATACCACAGAGTTTGATGGTCAAGCATGGCACTGCTCATGTGGATTTTTTAACCAATGGGGTGTTTGCTCTCACACTATGGCTTTGGAAGAGATTTTGGGGGTTATGATAAAAGATAACGCACGCACTATTCCTAAAGAATAGTTTTTTATATCCAAAAATCGGCAAACAAAAAAGCTTTGAGTATTATCAAAGCTTTTTTTGATGGTATTTTTTCAAAATAGGCCGGTGAGAGCAAAACGTACTTTGTCGGCATTTTCAACCAAACCTACCACAATAAACTGGTCACCACTAGCTATTTCGGTATTTTCTTGCGGTTTAATTGGTCTTTCACAACCACGTATTAATAACATAAGCTCACTACCTTCCGGCATTTTTATATCTCGAATAGTATGGCCGATAGTTGGCGAGTCTTCTAAAATACGTATGCTTACAAGTTCGGAAACACTGTCTTTAAATGTGGTTAGATGGCTTAAAGAATTAGAAGGTACTTGTTCTTCAATATATTGCAAAATAATTTTAGTAGAGCATACCACAGTATCTATGCCTAATTTTTTAAAAATTTCCTCGTTTTTAGGATTGCGTACGCGGCAGATAGTATGCGGTACATTGAAACGGTATTTGGCCACTTGGCAGGCGATAAGATTATCTTCATCATAAGCAGCGACCGAGATAAACATATCTGCACGATTTACACCGGCGTTGGCTAAAACAGCAGTTTCGCAACCATCGCCGTTGACAAATACCGAGCCTATGGAGTTGGCTATAGTGCGACAGTGATCTTTGTCTTTTTCTACGATCAAAATTTCATGACCTTCAGCAATAAGGGCTTTAGCTAAATGACGACCTAATTGACCGCCGCCAACTATTACAATATACATTAAAATTCACTCTCTAAACTTTCTTTGAAAAGATTTGCTACCACAGAAGTAGGGCTGATGGCCTCTAGTCCTAGCATAGCATAAACATCTCGACGTAGCGGATCATAAATACGGCACAATACCTTTTTAACACCAAAAATCTCACGGGCTATTTGACCGGCCATAATGTTGGAATTGTCAGCTTGCGTAACAGCCACAAAAGCATTAGCTTCTTCTATGCCAGCTTTGCGCAAATCTTCTTCATCAAGACCGTTGCCCAGCAAGGCTTGACCTTTAAAATTTTCCGGCAAGCGGGCAAAGCTTGTGGTATATTTATCTAAAATGGAAACTTCATGCCCTTCGCTATCCAACATGGTAGCCAATCTGGCGCCTACACGCCCACAACCCATAATTACAATTTTCATCTTTTAAATTTTACTCCTTGTGTGGCCATAAAAATGGCTAAAGGTTTAGATTTTGTCTGGTTGGTGTGACTAGCCAGCGGGCTGGTCGTAACCATCATATTCGTTAAAGTTGCCAAAATGTTCATGATGATGTTGTTCGTTATCTTGGGTCTGGAAATTATTATTATGAAAAAGAAGTACCGGGCAAGGAGAATGATGCATCACATAAGGCATGACGTAACCAAAACTAAACTCGCCAAATCGTCTTTTGTGGTCCATAGACAACATAATGAGATCTACGGCTTTGTCTACCGAATCTTCAATAATGGCACTACCCGGGTCACGAGCCTGCAAAAGCTCGGTACGCACATCTTCACAACCGTTTTTGCTACAATAGTCTTCTAATTCACCAAGCATTTTCTCAGCTTTAACCATCTCGTCATTCATATCATAGTCCAGTGGTTTATCACGGGAAACTGAGATGACATTTAAAATATAGATTTGTCCTTGACTGGCTTTAGCTATCTCACAAGCTATGTTTAATGCTTCTTTATTGGTCTCGGTGTTAACTACAGGAACCAAAATTTTAGCGTATTTCACTTATTTTCTCCACGTGGTCGCTTTTGGATAGCTATTATAAACCCTTCAAAGTCGAGTTGCAACCATCTTTTGAGCCCGACTAGCACTATTATAATAAAAATGACGGTCGGATAAAAGTCTAAATATATTATGACCTACTTTGATGGGTTATGCATTAAATGCCTGGATAATATAATGCAATATACATTTAAACACTATATTTAGAATTAAGCCTCTGCCTTAAAGGATATGTTATAATAGACACATAGTGTATAAAAAGAGACGAGGAGAGCCTAAAGATAAATGGCTTTTTCACTAATACCCAAAGAGATAAAATTTGCCGAGTTTTTTGAGCGTGGTACAGCCAATATGTGTTCAACGGCTGAAAGTCTCAATGATCTTTTCGCCAACTGGGACAAATTAGAGTTAAAAGTACAGGAAATTAAAGATAAAGAACATATTGGTGACGCCATTACCCATGAAATAGTTTCCACTCTTTATAAAACTTCCATCGCTCCATTTGATCGCGAAGATATCAATATTTTAGCTCAGAGTATAGATGATGTAGTAGACCATATGGACAAAGTTGGCCAATCTCTTAAAGTGTACAATTTAGACAAACCTTATCCGCCGGCTAAAAATATGGCCGAAGTGGTATTAGCTTGTTGTCGCCAGTTGGAGAAAATAATGCCCTCTTTACGCTCTTCTAAAGCGCTTAAAACCACCGGAGAGTATCGCAAAGAGATTAATCGTTTGGAAAATCAAGCTGATACCATCTATCGTCGTTCATTAGGAGAGCTTTTCAAAGAATCTGATGATTTTAAATATATCATCAAA
>WRFJ01000122.1 GCA_009778865.1 Chloroflexota bacterium
AAAACTTTTGACGAAAAAGCGGTTTTACAGGGCGGATTAGGCCGTTTTAAAGCTAAACAACTGATGAATCTGATGCTGGCTCATGCCCTGAAATTAAATAAATTCGGAGCTTAAAATGACCAGAAAACCATTAGTGGCCGGCAATTGGAAAATGAACGGCGTTGCTTCTGAGACACGTAGGCTAATTTCTTTAATGAAAAATGAGTTGGAAACTTTACATAACAAGGTAGATATTGTTATTTGTCCACCTTTTACTTCTTTAGAGAGTGCTTATTATGCTTTGGGGCAGAGCAGTACCGTAGTTTTAGGAGCCCAGAACCTTTATTTTCAGGCTGGCGGTGCTTATACTGGCGAAATATCAGCCAGTATGATTAAAGAGTTTTGTTCGTATGTTATTATAGGCCATTCAGAAAGACGCACGCTTTTGAGCGAAAGTAATGATGATATAAATCTTAAAATACAAGCCGCTCTGAATAGTGGCTTAAAAGTTATTTTATGCGTGGGTGAAGATGAGACTGCGCGTGATAACGGCACAGCTACTGTATGGGTGGAAAAGCAGTTGAGAGAAGGCCTGAAAAATATAGGAAATATTGCAAATATCAATATAACCTATGAACCTATCTGGGCTATCGGTAGCGGGCGGGCTGCTTCAGGTAACGATGCCCAAGAAATGGCTTTTTTTATACGTAAAACATTAAGTAGTCTTTACGGCAAAGAAACACAAAATACACGCATTCTTTACGGAGGCAGCGTTAAACCCGAAAATATCGACCAATTTTTACAACAGGCAGATATTGACGGTGCTTTGGTAGGCGGCGCCAGTTTGCAGGCACAAAGCTTTACAGATATAGTCAACAAAGCCGCCGGACAATAAATTCTATGGAAAAAATTGTCATCATAACAGGACCCACCGGTGTGGGTAAAAGTGCTACCGCCATAGAATTAGCTAAAATGCTAAATGGTGAGTTGGTAAATGCCGACAGCCGTCAAGTATATCAATATATGGATATCGGCACCGCTAAGCCTACTGAAGAGGAAATGCTGGGTGTACCGCATCATTTATTAAGCTTAATAAAACCGCATCAAGTGTTTTCGGTAGCTATGTACCAGCAAAGTGCCAAAAAAGCTATAGCTGATATATTAAGCCGTCATAACGTACCTATAATAGTGGGTGGCAGCGGCCAATATATTTGGTCTTTAGTTGAAGGTTGGAACATCCCTGAGGCATCACCCGATGGGAAGCTGCGCGGCTTACTGGAAAAATTAGCTAAAACTACCGAAGGTCGGGCAGAGCTACTTAAGCAGCTGCAAGAATTGGACGCTGTAACTTACGAACGTATAGATAAAAGCAATATGCGTCGTATCGTACGCGCTATAGAAGCCTGCAAACAGCAGAGTATACCATTTTCTAAGCAACGTAGTAAAAGCGGCAGTAATTATGATATTTTACTTATAGGATTAACTATGGAGCGCTCTTTGCTCTACCAAAAGGTGGATGAACGCGTAGATAACATGCTGAAAAATGGTTTATTACAGGAAACACAGTATTTATTACAAATGTATCCGCACAAACACTCAGTTTTTGCTACCATAGGATATAAGCAGCTGTCTGCTTACATAAATAACCAAAGCTCTTTACAAGAAGCCGTACAACGGATAAAATTTGAAACACACCGCTATATACGCCAGCAATATACATGGTTTAAACCATCCGACGAGCGTATAAACTGGTTTACTTTACATAAAGACAATAGAGACCAGAAAACTATCGTCATTATTAAAGAATTTATAGAAAGTTTTTTAAACAGCCGCACAAAAGGGGTAAGCTAGTATGAGTAACAACATTAATTTTAGTAAATTACAGGCCACTGGTAATGATTTTGTGGTGTTTTATACCTCGGAGTTTGATAAGTCATATCCGGCTTTAGCCGTAAAATTATGCAACCGTCACTTTGGAGTAGGCGCTGACGGCGTGTTACTAGCTATGCCGTCAGCTAAAGCCGATATCCGTATGGTAGTTTTAAATGCTGATGGCAGCGAGGCACAAGCATGCGGTAACGGTATCCGTGCTTTGGCGCGTTTTGCTATTGATAAAGGCCTTGTTACTACAGTAGATAATATGCTTACTATAGAAACAAAAACTTGCGTAAGTACAGTTAAATTAAACTGCGGTAAAGATATGAAAGAAAAAAATTTGGCTATGGAAGTAAGCATGGGCAAACCTTTCTTAAATCCGGCCAATATACCGGTAGATGTTAATAAGGGCTTAGGGGAGGTTATTAATTTGCTAACTGCCAAGTATCCGGTATCTGTTGAAGAAATACAGATGGGGTTAGCTTTTGTGGGCATGGGTAATCCTCATGCCGTGTATTTTCAAGATGATCCGGTATGTGATTTTCCGCTTTCCAGAATAGGTTCTCAAGTAGAAATTTTGCCGCTCTTTCCGCAAAAAGTAAATTTTGAAGTGGTCCGTATTGTTAATGAAAAAGAAATAGACGTACGTATATGGGAGCGTGGCGTAGGCGAGACTTTAGCCTGCGGCAGTGGTGCCTGTGCTGCCGCAGTAGCCGCTATTTTGCTGGATAAAGTACAAGGACCGAATCTTAAAGTTAACGTATTGGGTGGCACGCTCAATATCCGCTGGGATGGAGAGGGGGAGGTTTTCCTTTCCGGACCGGCTACTTTTGTTTTTGATGGAACAATAGATATTAATAACTTATCTTAAAAAATATAGCAGTATTACTTTCCGTTGATTTTTACAATTATTAAACATATAAGCGAGTTAAAGTATGCAATATTCTGATAGACTTTCCAAAATACCGCCGTATTTGTTTGTGGAAATAAGCAAGAAGATAGCCGCCAAAAAAGCAGCCGGAGAAGAAGTAATGAGTTTTGGTATTGG
>WRFJ01000123.1 GCA_009778865.1 Chloroflexota bacterium
AAAACCATTTTATTTTGAATACGGGCGTAGGCTATTTCTGACAAAGTACCGTAAGAGCCACCTATGGCGATAATAGCATCGGCAGTATCGGCTACCATTTTATTGCGGGCATGACCGATGCCGGTAGGTATGCGTATAGACAGAAAACCGTTATCGTCGCTGCCGTCATCTTTAGGTAGAAGACCTATGGTCAGCCCGCCTTGCTCATAAGCTGCTTGACAGGCAGCACTCATAACACCACCTTTACCTCCACAGCACAAAATATAACCTTTTTGCGCCACTAATTTTCCTGTTTGATAAGCAAATTCTTGCTCGTCTTTAGTGGCGTTAGAGGCGCCTATGAGGCAAATTATTTTTTGTCTTTTCATTGCTAAGCCTTTATACCCAAGTATAACACAATACTATGTGTTTGCTAAAAAATCAGTCTTTTTTCAGATGAATAATTTAACAACCGCCAAACGTGACGGTTTTAGCGAATATTATCATATTTGGGACAAAGTATGCAGACAAACATAACCATTATAGAAAGTGAAACGTCGCCATATCAGTATTTGGCTTATCTACTGATGTTTTTTAAGATGTACCTGGACAGTTGTTAATGCTGCCTCATTTAGCCGGCCTTCTTCTTTTAACGATTGTTATTCTTTGTTCTTTTCGGACGTTTCTTTAGCCATTTCATATATGGCTGCTTGACACTCTTTAAGAGTAGAGAATTGCCCGTAGGCTTGTTCCTGTCCGTCGGCTTTTTTCACTTTATAGTAAAAAGCTCCATTTTGGTCTCTAAAAACAGTAATCTCCTGCTCTTTAATTTTTTTTTCTTGCTTTTCACCATTGTATTTATTGGCGGCGGTATTGACATCAAAACGCAAGATTTCTATTAATGCTTGCTGCATTGTAGGCAACAATTCTTCTAAAGACTTTCTTTCTTCAGGTTTAAGAATATTTAAGACATAACTTGCCATTTGGTCACTGTATTCAGGGCGGCTGATTCCCAGTCGGATACGTGCAAAAGAAGCATTATCCAATTCATCTACTATAGACTCCAGACCGTTATGGCCGCCAGTGCCGCCGCCTTTTTTAATCCGCATTTTGCCTATAGGCAAATCTAGATCATCGTGTATTACCACTATATCGTCTATGGAAAGACGATATTTATTCATAAGTTTTTTAACGGCCAAACCGCTTAAGTTCATAAAAGTTTGAGGTTTAGCCAACAGTATCTCGTAGCCGGCAATGGTGCCTTTGGCTATTTTAGCTTGGCTTTCGCTTTTATTGAACTCCAATTTGTTTTCTTTGGCCAAATATTCTAAAGCCATAAAACCGGCATTGTGACGGGTATTAGCATATTGCATCCCGAGATTGCCTAATCCCACGATGAGTTTCATATCTTAACCTTCTTTTCAAGCATTTGCTGCAAAATATCTTCATTAATTGTGGTTATACCGGCAGCTTGAGCTTTGGCTAGTTTGCTGCCTGCTTTCTCGCCGCTTAGCAGATAATTGGTAGTTTGGGTAATATGACTTTTAACTGTGCCACCATTTTCTTTAATTAGAGCTTTAGCTTGGTCGCGCGACATATTGGACAAAGTGCCGGTAATAACAAATTCCCATCCATAAAGCGGCCTATCGGCAGTATCTGCAGGTTCTTGATACATGGTAAGCCCGGCTTCTTTTAAACGGGCTATTATAGCTTGATTGTGTTTTTCGGCAAAAAAAGATTCTATGGCCGAGGCGGTAACAGGCCCTATTTGTTCTATCTGCATCAGTTGAGCGCTGCTAGCTGTTTGCAACGCCTCAACAGTATTAAAACGCTCGGTGATAATAGCAGCTGTTTCTTCACCTACTGTTTTAATACCCAAAGCGTATATTAGGCGAAAGAAAGGGCGTTTTTTGCTTTCTTCTATTGAAATCAAAAGTTTATCAACAGATAAGGCGCCTAGGCCTTCTATTTTTTCTAATTCTTCTTTTTTCTCATGTAAATAATAAAGATCTGCCATGCTGTGAACAAAACTTTTGGCAAATAATAGAGCGGCAATTTTTTCACCCATGCCGCGGATATCCATAGCGCTGCGTGATACGAAGTGTTCTATATTGCCTACCACCTGAGCTGGGCAAGCTTTATTCAGGCAAAAATAAAAAGTGTCACCTAAAGTGCGTGTTATCATACTGCGGCAGACTGGGCAGGCGGCATATCCCAGTATAGGGTCATAAAGAGTTTCTGACATACTAAATGGTTTGGCATCGGCTGGTCTTTTACCCAGTACCGGACCTACAATTTGTGGAATAACGTCGCCGGCTCTTTGCACAATCACTGTATCGCCTTGGCGGATATCTTTACGCAATATATCATCTTCATTATGCAAGGAAGCTGCACGAATAGTCACTCCGCCTATATGCACTGGTTCCAGCTCAGCTTGCGGAGTAAGCACGCCGGTACGGCCTACACTGATGTTAATATTTTTAAGTAAAGCAGTGCTTTGCTCGGCTGGAAATTTATAGGCTATAGCCCAGCGTGGATCATGGGCTACTTCTCCTAGGGCCTCTTGCATAGCTAAATCGTCTACTTTTAATACAATACCATCTATGCCGTAGTCAAGACTGTTGCGTTCGTTGCCATATTGTTTATAGTAAGAAAGTACGCTTTCTATGCTATTTACTAATTTATTGGCCGGGTTTATCTTAAAACCTAAACTTTTTAAATAATTTAAGCATTGCCAGTGGCTTGGCGGCATAGAACGGCCTTTTATCTGTCCTAAAGTATAAATAAAGTTGTCCAGCGGGCGGGTAGCAGTAATGGCCGGATTTAGTTGCCGCAAACTGCCGGCAGCGGCATTACGAGGATTAGCAAATACCATCTCACCTTTAAATTCTTGCTCTTCATTA
>WRFJ01000124.1 GCA_009778865.1 Chloroflexota bacterium
TCTTTAGCTACTTCTATGCCAATAATACGACCGCCCAGACATAAAACATTCATATCATCATGCTCTACACCTTGATGAGCTGAGTAAGTATCATGACATACGCAAGCACGTACGCCTTTAAATTTATTGGCAGTAACACAAGCGCCCACACCACTACCGCACACTAGGATAGCTTTAACAGCTTGTTTACCAACAATACTTTGAGCGGCCAGTACGGCAAAATCGGGATAGTCGTCCCAAGCGTTGTATTCTTTAGCACCCAAATCTAAAATCTGCACGTCAGAAAACGAACCTAAGTAGTTTTTTAATTGTTCTTTGAGTTCAAAACCACCATGATCGGCAGCAATGGCTATGGTCTGCATTTTTTATCTCTTCAGTTTTATTTTAAAAGCTCCAAAGCTTTAATTACGATATTTTCCTGAGTTATACCAAAGTATTCATATATCTCATTGGCCGGAGCAGAGATACCAAAATCGTCCACGCCGATGTTAACGGCAGCATACTTCTGCCAACTCATAGTGGATGCGGCCTCTATGGAGATACGTTTAGTTATTGAAGAAGGCAGTATACTTTCTTGGTATTCCATACTTTGCTGCTCAAAAAGCTCCCACGATGGCATGGAAACCAGTCTTATAGGCTTACCGCTTTTTTCAGCTGTTTTTCTAGCAGCATCTAAACTTAATGCTACTTCCGAACCGCTGGATATTAATATAAGCTGTGGATTATCAACACTACTTTGCCACAGGGTATAAGCACCTTTAAGCAGGCCTTCGGCAGTAGTCAAAGTACTTCTGTCAAGATATGGTACTTTTTGACGAGTGGTAATAATTGCCGAAGGGCCATTGTGAGACAGAGCAGCTTGCCAAGCATAAACTGTTTCTTCACTATCGCAGGGACGTAAAGTTAGCAGGCGCGGCACGCTACGCAGACCTAAAATCTGCTCTACCGGTTGATGAGTAGGGCCATCTTCACCCATGCCAATAGAGTCATGTGAAAAAATAAATATGGATTTAATGCCCATTAAAGCTGCCAAGCGTATAGGAGCGCGCATATAGTCATAAAAAGCTAGGAAAGTAGCACAATAGGGAGTAATGCCGCCGTGTAGAGCCATGCCGTTTGTAATAGCACCCATGGCCTGTTCGCGCACACCGAATTGCATATTGCGTCCACTTCTGTTGGTACTTGAAAAATAACTTTGCTTTTCCAATTTAGTTTTATTGGAAGGACCTAAATCGGCACTGCCGCCTATAATGCTGTTTATGCGATCGGCCAGTTCGTTTAACACTAAACCAGAAGCTTCGCGAGTGGCCAGTGGCCGGCCGGCCGGCAAGGTGTTGGTTAAATTATCATTCCAGCCGGCAGCATATTGTCCACTAAGTTGTTCTTGTAAGGCTTTAGCTTGGGAAGGATAATCTTTCTGATATTTATTAAATAATTCTTGCCACTCTTTTTGGTATTTTAGACCACGCGCTATTGCTTGATCCATATAATCTTTAGCTTCCGGCGGCACGTAAAAAGTTTTATTTTCATCCCAGCCCAAAGTTTTTTTAGTGAGAGCTACTTCGGTTTCGCCAAGAGGTTCACCATGGCTTTGGGCTTTACCGGCACGGTTGGGTGAACCATAGCCGATAATAGTACGGCAGATAATTAAAGAAGGTTTTTCTTTTTCTTGTTGGGCTTCTTTAATGGATGCTTGTACTTCCTGTACGTTCATGCCATCTATCGGGCCAATAACTTGAAAATTGAAAGCTTCAAAGCGTTGTTTAACGTTTTCATTAAAAAAAGAAGCAGTATCGCCTTCTATACTTATTTTGTTGTCGTCATATAAATAAATAAGCTTACCAAGTTTAAGAGTACCGGCCAGTGAAGCAGCTTCGCTGCTAATACCTTCCATCAAATCGCCGTCTGAACAGAAAACATATATGAAATGATCGATGATGTTATAATCAGGGCGATTATATGCTTCTGCCAAATGACTTTCGGCTATAGCCATACCAACACCCATAGCAAAGCCCTGTCCTAAAGGTCCGGTGGTAGCTTCTACGCCTATACAATGACCGTATTCTGGGTGACCGGCAGTGCAATAGCCTTTTTGTCGGAAGTTTTTGAGATCATCTAAGTTTATATTATAACCGCTCATATATAGCAAAGCATAAAGCATTGCCGAAGCATGGCCGGCTGAAAGTATAAAGCGGTCACGATTAGGCCATTGCGGGTTTTGTGGGTTATGTTTTAAAAAACGGTCCCACAGAGTATAAACGGCAGGAGTAGCGCCCAGTGGCGTCCCAGGATGGCCAGAACTGGCTTTTTGTATGGCATCTACTGCCAAAAAGCGCAAAGTATTTATGCATTTTTCATCTAAATTACCGCTCAAAACTAATCAGCCTCCGTATTATTGCTCTGATCAAACCTGCCTGCTATTGTTTTAGTCATTATAAGTCAAACAGTCCTTTCATTCAATTTATCTTAAATGGAAGAGGAGAGATGCTTTTTTCGTCTTTTTAAGCTAGACTTATATCAAATATATTTTTATCAAACGAGGAGAAAACAACATGAATACTATAGAGGCTATACTTTCGCGGCGCAGTATCCGCCGCTTTACGCAAGAGCCGTTAACCGAAGAACAAATAGAAACCATACTTAAGTGTGCCTGTGCTGCTCCTTCAGCCATGAATGGCCAGCCGTGGTATTTTCTGGTCATCACCGACCGGCAAAAATTGAATGAAATTTCCGAGCATCACCCTTACTCTTCTATGTTAAAAGAAGCGCCTATGGCTATTTTGGTAATGGGTAAGATCTCGCAAAA
>WRFJ01000125.1 GCA_009778865.1 Chloroflexota bacterium
CGCGTTTAGGGTTGATAGGATAAATTTCCCGGCCTTCTTCAGTATAATCCAGCATGTTTTTAATGATAACGCCGCTGACGTTACCGGCTTTATCAGAAGCACCGATAATGGCAATTTTTTTAGCCTCGAAAAAATTTTTAATGCTATTCATATGTCCTCCGTTTTAAAAATATTAGTTAAAACTTTTTGTGCCACCTTATCGTAAATGGCGGTGGATTTATGGCAGGCATACTAATGCCTTCTTTATATGTTAGATACGTACTGAAGATTATTTAAAATACATACCTACAAAAAACCGCAAACATTTAATAGGTAAATGTATGCGGATAAAGAGAACAAATATTAACATGTTTCTATTTTTACTGTCAAAATGTCGTTCTCTCATTTTTTATCCAAGTTATTTCTTTATGATCGTCTGTACGTAAGTTTGCTCGTTTTAAAAATAATTATGTTTTTAAAACACATTATTTTATAATTTAAATCATAACTCCTGCCGTTTATTTTGCGGTTATAAGTATCTTAAGAAAGGAGGTTGGTAGTATGAACTCTTGGAGAGGCTTTAAGGGTGAAAATTGGCGTAATGAAATAAATGTACGTGATTTTATCAGTCAAAACTATACGCCTTATGACGGTGATGACACCTTTTTATGCGGTCCTACCGCCCGTACAACCAAGCTTAATAATAAGTATCTGCGCCTAAAAGAAGTGGAAAAAGAATGGGGTGGTGTGCTTGATATAGATACTAGCACCGTTTCCTCCCTTTTAAACTATCGTCCGGGTTATCTGGATAAAGATAATGAGATTATTGTAGGCTTACAGACTAATCGTCCGCTTAAACGTGGTGTCAACCCTTTCGGCGGCATGCGCATGGCCGAACAAGCTTGTAAAGCCTACGGTTACGATATTTCTGATAAAATTAAAGAGCTCTTTGCTTATCGCACTACTCACAATGATGGTGTTTTTCGTGTATATACTGACGAAATGAAATTGGCCCGTAAATATGGCATCATTACCGGCTTACCGGATGCTTACGGTCGCGGTCGTATTATCGGTGATTACAGGCGCGTTGCTCTCTACGGAGTAGATTTTATCATTGAAAAGAAAAAAGCCGATATGCAGACTCTAGGACAGCGCGAAATGGACGATGAAAACATCCGGTTACGTGAAGATGTTTTTCGTCAGATAGATTTTCTAGATAAATTAAAGCAAATGGCCCAAGATTATGGCTACGATATATCAAGTCCGGCGAAAAACGCTAAAGAAGCTACTCAATGGTTATATTTTGCTTATTTAGCTTCTATTAAAGAGCAGAACGGTGCCGCCATGTCTTTAGGCCGTACTTCAACTTTTCTTGATATATATTTTGAACGAGATCTGGCCGAAGGTGCTTTAAATGAACAGCAAGCGCAAGAAATATTTGATGATTTTGTTTTAAAGCTGCGCATGGCCCGCACTCTGCGTACGCCAGACTATAACGAACTTTTTGCCGGTGACCCCATGTGGATTACCGAGTCTGTAGCTGGCATGAGCACCGACGGATGTCATATGGTTACCAAGTCTTCAATGCGCATGCTTAACACCTTATATAACTTGCAATCAGCCCCCGAGCCTAATCTTACAGTGTTGTGGAGCGATAAGCTGCCGGAAAACTTTAAGCGTTTTTGTGCCAAAGTATCAATACAGACTGATTCTATACAATTTGAAAATGACGATCTAATGCGTAAGCAGTTTGGTGATGACTATGCCATAGCGTGTTGTGTATCGGCTGCTAAAGTGGGTAAGCAAATGCAGTTTTTCGGTGCCAGAGCCAATATTGTCAAAGTGCTTTTAATGGCCTTAAATGGTGGGCGCGATGAGATAAGCGGCGAACAGGTGGGGCCGTTAAACGAAAGTGTGCCTAATGGCCAAATATTAAACTATAACGATGTTATTAGGCGTTTTCAGTATTATTGCCAATGGTTTTGTAAGCTCTACGTTAATACTATGAATGTTATCCATTACATGCATGATAAATATGCCTATGAAAAGATTCAGATGGCTTTACATGATACTGATGTGCAAAGATTTATGTCTTTTGGTATGGCCGGTTTATCAGTGGCGGTTGATTCTTTAAGTGCTATTAAATACGCCAAAGTTACTCCGCTTAAAGATGAACGCGGTTTAGTCTACAACTTTAATATAGAGGGTGATTTCCCTAAATTCGGTAATGATGACGACCGTGTAGATAGTATGGCAGTTGATTTATGCTCTTATTTTATGACAGAACTGCAAAAACACCACACTTACAGAAATGCCGAACACACTCTTTCTATTTTAACGATTACTTCCAACGTAGTCTACGGTCAAAAAACTGGTGCTACTCCTGACGGCGGAGCTTGCGGACAGCCTTTTGCACCCGGTGCTAATCCCATGCACGGGCGCGAAAAAGAAGGAGCGTTGGCTTCACTTAATTCAGTAGCCAAATTGCCGTACGATTATTGTAAAGATGGTATATCTTGTACCTTTACCATTACCCCTAGTACTATCGGCGGCAGCTTACAAGAGCAGGAAGATAATTTGTTGCATATTTTGGATGGCTACTTTAAGCAGTCGGCTCATCATTTAAATGTTAATGTCTTAAACCAAGATCAGTTATTAGATGCTATGGAAAATCCTGATAAATATCCTAATCTAACCATCAGGGTATCGGGCTATGCTGTTAACTTCAATGCTTTGTCACACCAACAGCAAATGGAAGTAATCGCCCGTACGTTCCATAACAAGATGTAAAATGGATGTACGCGGGCGTGTAAACTCTATA
>WRFJ01000126.1 GCA_009778865.1 Chloroflexota bacterium
ATAATAAGACTAGTATTGCTACCCCATGCCCAAACAGTGCCGTCATTTCTTAGCGCTAAACTATGACTAGCGCCCGCGCTAATGGCTATGATACTTGTAAGGTCAAATACTTGCGCACGAGTGTTAATCTCTGTACCTAATTGACCGGAAGCGTTATAACCCCATGCCCAAACAGTACCGTCTTGTAATAATTCTAGATTATGGTAAGCACCGCCCGCTATATTTAAGGGAGTACCATCGGGCGGTGAAGTTATCGGGCCGCTAAGAACATTATCTGCTAGTTTAATTATCGGATTATTAGTAACCAAATCATCAGGTGGTAAAGTAATCGGAATGTTTGGTATGTTTGGCGTATTGTCTTTTTTGGTACAGCCTGCTATAGGGATAAATGTGCTGGTTAATAATGCTATAACCAAAGCTATAACAACAAACCGCTTAAATAATCTTTTACTTGATGTGTTCACTTTTAATTCTTTTCTTGATTTAAGATAGATCATAGAAAATACAATTTATGCTTTGTAAAGCTATGGAGCGCTGTTAACTAAGAGTATACTATAGTGCATTGTATATGGTCAATGCATTAGAATAGCAAGTGGCAGATAACAAAAATTGTTTGTACTTAATATTTGTTTTTTATCAAACCAGATTAATAATTCTGCGATAATGTTTACAATAGTAAAGAAGAAATAATCTTAAAAGCATTTAATAGTCTAAAAGAGTCTTGTAGAGTTTAGTAAACAACAGCGCAGTTCGACTAGATATGGCCGGTATTTTCCTTTGATAGTGTGTATTTATAATGCATAAAGCAAAGCGGCCCAACAAGATGTTAGACCGCTTTATAAAAACACACTAATTTAAAAGTCAATTGCTACATGCGGAAAGATGTATACGATGGCACAATGGGGATTGGGCAGCCTCTGTTTTAGCTCTTACTCAATTTGTATGAAATTTAGTTTAAAAGCTCTGTAACCACTTGGTTGATTAAAGTACCATCAGCTTTGCCTTTAAGTTCAGCGATAGCCTGCGGCATTACTTTGCCTTTATCCTTAATGCTTTGAGCGCCGCTGGTAGCTATGATACGGGAAATTACCACTATTACTTCTTCTTTGCTCATTTGTGCCGGGAGATATTTTTGTAATAGAGCAATCTCATTTTCTTCATTATCTACCAAGTCTTGCCGTCCGCCGGCTTTAAACATCTCCACGCTTTCTTTGCGTTGCTTAATGGCTTTAGCAATTACCGGATAAATATCTTCATCAGTAAAAGTTTTTTGTTTTTCAATTTCAGCATTTTTAATAGCTGCACGCAAAGAGCGTATGAGCATAACTGCAGCTTTATCACCATTTTTCATGGCGTATTTCATATCTTCAATCAAAATTTCTTGTAAAGCCATTTTTAACCTTCTTTGGGAAAGAACGAAGAAAATTATCTTTTGTTGCGTACTGATTTGGAAGCTTGCCTTCTTTTAGCAGCTTCTTGTCTCTTGCGGCGAGAAAGAGGTTTGCTAAAGCGTTGGCGTTTTCTAGCTTCGGAAAGAATGCCGCCATGCTGTACTTTTTTGTTAAAACGTTTTAATAAAGACTCAAAACTCTCATTATTCTGAGCTGATACATCTGCCATTATACACACCACCTTTCTCAAACACGCCTATTTAATAGCGCTTATTTACCAAAGACAAACATTGAATTATATAGCCGATATACCTTGTTTGTCAAAACGTGAGCGCTTAATTACAGGTTTTTTGAGATACAAATAGTTATAGTTTATAAACATAACATTACCGCACTTAACTTTTAAGGCTGCTATCTAACAGTATTACTATTTAAATTAGCTAAAGTTGAAGCCGATAAAGATTGAAATATATATGCGAATTATTGATGCGATTTTTCTTATCTGGTTCTTTTAATAGCTCGTTGCACAGTACGCTTACTTATGCCAAAAATTTTTGCTACTTCATTTAGATAGTGTCGTCACAAGATATTAGCCCAGATAGCAATACACCTGATATGAACTGCTGCCAAGAATGAAGAGGCGTTTTTAGCATATCTTGTGGCTATGCCGCGCCAACGTTTAAGCATCAGAAAAGCATTTTCAACCAAATGTCTGAACTTATACAGATATTCGTCATATTTACGCTGTACCAGACGGTTTTTCTTTGGAGGAATAACCGCCTGCATTCCGGCTATAACAGCATATTCAATAAAGGTTGAACTGTCATAACCTTTATCAGCCAGTAAAACTTCGGCATCAATACCGTCTATGAGTTTTTCTCCATATTTACAATCCGCAACGGTACCTGCCGTAACAAACATTCTGACCGGCATACCATGCGCATCCACGGCCAGATGTATCTTGGAGTTAAGCCCCCTTTTGTACGTCCCATACCCTGATTACCGCCGATAGTTCCGGTGGCATGAGGATGAACCTTAATATGGGAAGCATCTATCATTAACCATTCATAATCTGGATCGTCAATAATAACTTCCAATAATTTTTCCCAAATATTTTTATCACGCCACCTGCAAAAACGGCGATGGGTATTTTTCCAATCGCCGTAATCCGGCGGAAGATCTCTCCATGGTGCTCCTGTGCGCAGAATCCAAAATACAGCGTTGATAAACCTGCGGTTGTCCTCTGCTATACCTCCCCATTGTCCTGCCTGCCCCGGTAAATGCAGTGCCAGTACCTTCCATACCTTGTCAGAGATATCGTGACGGTGGTATGATACTTGCATATAGAAAACCCCCTGTTGTTTTCTAATATTATATCACATATCTCGTGACGACACTATCTAG
>WRFJ01000127.1 GCA_009778865.1 Chloroflexota bacterium
AAAAGTAAGAGTCTTGTAAAACTAAACTATCAGGAAATTTTGTCGGAAGTTGCTTCCAAAAGATAATTATCTTCCTGTGCGTTCTCTATTTTATTTAAAGAACGGTCTAGTGAACGAGTACGCACTCCTTGCAGTTCATCAAAGTCTTTTTTAGCACTTTCCAGACGATCGCCCAGTATTTCCATTTTCTCGCAATATTTACGCCATTGATTTTTAAAATCTTCAATTAAACTAAGCACTTCGCCTAGACGGGTACTCATCTTAAAATTCTCCACGGCTGCACGCATTACCGATAATACGGCATAAAGAGTATGCGGTGAGCATAAGATGATCTTCATTTTAAGGGCATCGTCCATTATTGAAGGATCGTGTTCGTTGATAAAACTGTAGATATTCTCGCTGGGAATAAACACCAAAGCATAGTCTACAGTGTGCTCGGCTGGGTTAATATATTCACGGCTGGTAACTTCTTTAACTCGATTACGTACATCTTTAAGAAAACGCTTTTTATAATCTTCTTTAAAAGAGATATCACTGCATTGTTCATAATTTAAATAATTTTCAAAAGGAAATTTGACGTCCATATTAACTATTAGCTCTTGAGGCAGTTTGAAAGTGTAATCCGGACGGCTTTGAAAGTTTTCCTGCGTTTTTTGTTTGTAATAGTTAATACCTTCGCACAAGCCGGCTAAACGCAATATATCTTCAGCCATGCGCTCACCCCATTGTCCGCGCGAACGGGAAGAACTGAGCATCTCTCTTAATTGAGCGGTGCTGTCTGCTAGTTTTTCAGTTTGTCCGGCAGCAGCTTTTATTTGGTCGTTTAAAGTTTGAAAAGAAACTTCGCGTTTTTCGTTAAAATCATTAAGTGAACGTTCTACACGTTCTAGCTTACCGCGCATTTCGTTTAAGCTGACATCTATTAGTTCTTTTTTGTGTTCTAATTGGGAATTATTCATCTGAGTTTGTCCGGCATTTAAGCGCATCATATGTTCGGAAGCTTGGTAGAGAACCTGTTGAGAAATATCGGCAAAATCTTTTTTAAGTTTATTTTGGCTATTGCGCGTTGTAAAAGATACCAACAGTGCAATAACTAAGGCACCTAATAAAAAGCCACCGGCAAAAACTAATATCAATTCCATATCATTTCCTAAGCTGTCATTTGGTAAGCGCATCTGCTGGCTTCAGACATTATTTTTTCTTCGTCCAGCATAGTCATTTTATAGTCTTGCATTAGGATGCGTCCGTCGACAATAGTGGTTTTTACATCTTGTCCGCTGGCAGCATATACTAATTGCGATGCCATATTATGACAGGGACATAAGTGGGGTTTTTGAAGATCAACCAATATAATGTCGGCTTTATAACCTTCCTGCATCCGGCCGGTTTTGTCAAATAAACAAGCCTTGCTGCCGTTAATAGTTGCGATATTTAATACTTCTGCAGCACTGAAAACAGTAGGTTGACCGCTTTGTAGTTTGTTTAGTAAAGCAGATACTTTAATTTCATGAAACATATCCAGTGAATTATTAGAAGAAGCGCCGTCGGTGCCGATAGTAATATTCAAACCAGCCTCTGCCATCCGGACTACAGGTGCGCCGCCGCTGACAAGTTTCATATTACTACAGGGATTATTAACCACACTGATGTATTCCAAATAAGGCTGCATCAGCATTATATCGCTATCATTAATATGCACCATATGAGCAGCAATGAGCGGTTGATCCAAAAGACCCAAGTGCTTAGCAAAAGCAACAGGGCGCATATTATAACGCTCTCTAATGATATTTTCTTCATCCAAAGTTTCAGCTAAGTGTATATGTATGCCGGTATCAAGTTTTTGAGCCATTTTAACAGTATCTTGTAAAAGTTTGGGTTGACAGGCATACAGCGAATGCGGGCCCAGCATTATTTTTATACGTCCTTCGGCTGCTCCCTGCCACTTTTCAATGTTGTCTGGTTGCTTAGCCAAAATTTCTTCATTAAAAAGAACGTCGCTTAAAGAGGCACGCAACCCGCTGTCTTCTATTGCTTTAGCTGTGGCGTCCAGGTGCATATACATATCGGCAAAACAGGTGGTACCGCTTTTAATCATTTCTAAAGCTGCTAGCATAGTACCCCAGTATACAAAATCATCGTTGAGTCTAGCCTCTGCCGGCCATATTTTATCATTTAACCAGCTCATAAGAGGCATGTCGTCGGCGTAGCCGCGCAAAAGACTCATGGCGGCATGAGTATGGGTATTGACTAAACCGGGCATAGCCAAACAGCCTTGGCCGTTAACTATAATAGCATCAGCATCTTCTAATCTTGGTGCGATGTTTTTTATATATTGTCCCTTCACTAAAATATCAAAAAGGCCTTCTTTATCTAAAAGTTTTACATTTCTAATAAGAATAGTCATATTTTTCCCAAGCTTTAAAGTTTCTCAGCGACTATCGTTAATATTTGCTGCACTTCAAACGTACTTTTTTGCATCTGCTTTTGGATATCTTCCAAAGTAATTTTTTTATTGGTAAGACCGCAGCCTAAATTGGAAATAACACATATAGCGGCATACTCCATACCTGCTTCAGCAGCTAAAAACACTTCTGGGGCTCCTGTCATACCCACTACTGTGCCGCCCAGCATAGCCAGCATACGCACCTCAGACGGCGTTTCGAAACGCGGCCCTTGAGTAACAGCGTAAATACCGCCGACAGATATTTTTATACCGGCTGCATGAGCACAAACAACTATCTGCTTAATAAGTGACAGTGAATACGGACAACTCATGTCAACATGATAAAGCCC
>WRFJ01000128.1 GCA_009778865.1 Chloroflexota bacterium
CAATTGTCCGGCTTAAAGCATTAACCGCCCGCACCGTCTCGGCCCTAAGCATGGTATCACTGCCTAAAACATCAGTTAAAGTAAATTCAACTTCATCGTCACTGCTACGGCCGACAACTTGAATTTCCGGAGCTTCGACTACTGCCACTTCACCATCGTAAATATTGTCATCTTCGCTCATAACTTCAATAGCTAAGCCCAAAGACTGTAATTCTTTAACCAACACTTTAAAAGATTCCGGCACGCCCGGATGTAATACGTCTTCACCTTTAACAATAGCCTCATAAGCTTTAGCTCGGCCCACAATATCGTCGGACTTAATGGTAAGCATCTCCTGTAAGTTATGAGCAGCACCATAAGCTTCCAAAGTCCACACTTCCATTTCACCGAAACGCTGACCGCCAAATTGGGCTTTACCACCCAAAGGCTGCTGAGAAATAAGACTATAGGGACCTGTAGAGCGAGCATGTACTTTATCTTCCACCAAATGAGATAACTTAAGCATATATACGTTACCTACAGTGACTGGCTGGTCAAAGACTTCACCGGTTTTGCCGTCGCGTAAGATTTGTTTACCCAAAATAGGGCTGGGAGAATTTATCTCAAAAGAAACATCGGCTGCTTTGCTTTCAATCTCCAAAAGACTCATTTCAGAAACATCCATACCCTGATCTTTAAGCCAAATACGCAAGGCAATTTCTCTGGCAGCACCAGGGTATTTACGACTCATAGCCTGTTCGCCGCTAAAACCTTGGTTATCTACCCATCCAGCAGCTTTGGTCATTTTTTCAATTAAAGATTTATTATCGTAGTTATGTTCGTTAAGATAAGCTTTCTTAATAAACCAAGTACGAGCCAATTGATCTTCAATGTCACAATCGGTAGCACCGTCAAAAACCGGCGTCATAGCTTGGATACCCATCTTGTATGAAGCCCAACCTAAATGACACTCCAAAATCTGGCCTAAATTCATGCGCGAAGGCACGCCCAAAGGATTTAGAATAATATCTACCGGGGTACCGTCAGCCAAAAAAGGCATATCGGCAGCGGGAGCTACAATAGACACAATACCTTTGTTGCCGTGGCGACCAGCCAGCTTATCACCCACCGAAATCTTGCGACGCTGGGCCACCCACACCTGCACCCATTTATCTACGCGAGCCGGCAGTTCGTCGCCGTTATCGCGCGAAAAAGTTTTGACATTGATGATTTTACCCCATTCGCCATGAGGCACGCGCAAAGAAGTATCTTTAACCTCACGGGCTTTTTCGCCGAAAATGGCACGTAAAAGTTTTTCCTCAGCGGAGAGTTCGGTCTCACCTTTGGGGGTTACTTTGCCCACCAAAATGTCGCCGGGGCCGACTTCGGCGCCAACACGGATAATACCGTTTTCATCTAGTTCGCGTAAAGATTCCTCTCCCACATTGGAAATATCACGGGTAATTTCTTCCATACCCAACTTGGTATCGCGGGCTTCCACATCATATTTAGAAATATGTATAGAAGAGAAAGTATCGTTTTGCACTAAACGATCGGAAAGAATAATAGCATCCTCATAGTTGTAGCCTTCCCAAGACATAAAAGCGCATACTACGTTTTGACCTAAAGCCAGTTCGCCTTTATCGGTAGCCGAGGAGTCAGCTAAAATATCGCCTTTTTCCACGCGCTGCTTTTGACTTACCACCGGACGCTGATTAATGCAAGTACCCTGATTAGTGCGTACAAACTTAGACAAAGGATATTCATCCTCTTTAAAATCATCGCGTACAATGATAATGCTTTCGCTGTTGGCCATTTTAACAGTGCCGCTGTTGCGGGCAAAAATCACCTGACCCGAATAACGGGCTGCCTCAGCCTCAATACCGGTAGCTACAATAGGAGCCTGCGGGCATAAAACAGGCACCGCTTGACGCTGCATGTTAGCTCCCATTAAAGCGCGATTGGCGTCGTCATGCTCTAAGAAAGGTATAAGCGAAGTAGCCACCGAGAAAATCTGTTTACTGGAGACATCCATATACTGAATTCTCTCGGGTGTTTCATAAATGTAATTTTCTTTTAACCGACACTCTACTTTTTTATCTGTAAAGTGATTGCCTTCATCCAACTTGGCATTAGCCTGGGCAATAGCGTATTTATCTTCTTCATCAGCCGTCATGTATTCGGTGATCAGTGAAACAAAAGGTATAATGGGAATATTTTGTGCCGGCAACTCCAGCAGCTTGGCAAAAACTGCCTGAGTAATCTTAGTACCGGCTTTGACTACAGCTTTACCGTTAACATCTGCCACTGTCTCGCGTATTATTTCGCCCTTTAAACGCTCGCTGGTATTAGGTAATTCGCTGCAGACTTTACGATAAGGAGTTTCAATAAAACCATAGTTATTGACACGGCCGTATGTAGCTAAAGAACCAATAAGACCGATATTGGGGCCTTCGGGAGTTTCAATGGGACATATGCGGCCGTAGTGAGAAAAGTGTACATCGCGCACATCAAAGCCGGCACGTTCGCGGGAGAGGCCGCCAGGGCCCATAGCCGAAAACCTTCTCTTGTGAGTAAGCTCGGACAAGGGATTAGTCTGGTCCATAAACTGCGAAAGCTGGCTACCGCCGAAAAATTCACGGATGGAAGAAACCACCGGACGGATATTGATTAATCCGCTAGGGCTGACTTCCTCTACGCTAGTAACACTCATGCGTTCTTTGGCTACACGCTCCAATCTAGCCAAACCAATGCGAAATTGATTTTGCAAAAGCTCGCCCACAGTACGTACGCGACGGTTACCTAAG
>WRFJ01000129.1 GCA_009778865.1 Chloroflexota bacterium
ATACCAAAAATATCTCGTAACACATTTTCTAAACGATAAAATGTTTCCGAACCCGCATAGCTGTCATCTGCTTGCATCATAGCAGCATATTGATTTTGACTCATAGCATTGACACCACTGTCCGTAAGCATATCCATAAATACATCGCGATTCTTAAGCAGAAATGTGTTAAATCCAGCTTCCGTTATACACTGCAAACGGTCTTCTACGGGAAGTAGATTTATCCTCTGTACCATGCGTACCTTGTGCATTTCAAGCGGAACATTTTCTTGAGACCAAAATTTTATATTGGACATAATAATTTTCCTTTTATAGTTAGTTTTTGTTTATAAAAATAGTCTCTAAGCAAGACTTATTTTGCTTAGAGACGAGAATCACTTTATCATAATACTATTATAACAGCGGTATATATTAAGCTGCAACTTAACGTTCCTATCTCAATCACAACAAACATCCAATGCCCATGACAATAGTTACACCGATATCTGCTTGTACCAACCAAAGTATGTTTTTAATGTCAAGATGTTGCCGTATATGCCGAGTATGTTTGGTAATAATGGTTTCTTGCGGCCGCAGCTTTTCTATTTGATATCATAATAGCATTAAGATTACAATTGTCAAACAAACAGTAAATAAGATACGACAGTTGTATTTGTTGAACAAAACTTGCAAAGAATTACTATAAAAAATTTATATTTGTTTTGACTTTGTCGCTGTAAATATGGATACTATACTTATAATTACAGTTGTGTCAAAAATATTATGTAAAATGTTAGGAAATTACTTATGCAGGAAAGCATTTTATATAGAATGGCCGATGCCAATATAAACCGTACCGTCGAGGGCTTGCGCGTATTGGAAGATGTGTGCCGTTTTATCTTAAATAACACTCGATTGGTATCTGTCATTAAAGAATGGCGGCAGAAAATCGCTGTTTTACCTATGGCCACCACCAAAAGACTGCTGTGGCAACGCAACAGCTTGCAGGATAGCGGTAAAGAAATTGTACCTATTAAAGAAGCTTCCTTACGTGATAGCGCCTCAATAGTGGTGGCTAACAGTCGACGCGTTCAGGAATCTTTACGCGTACTAGAAGAAATAGCCAAAGACCTGACCATGGAATTAGACAGTAATACTTACAGAGAAGCGCGTTATGTTCTTTATGATATAGAAAAAGACATCTTGGGCAGACTTTTACGTAAGCAATATCAATCAACAGCCGGCAGACTATACGTTATTGTAGACACCTCCGTTTTACCGACAAATCAGATACTTACAGCCACCGCAGCTATCTTACGCAGCGGCGTTAAAATGATACAGCTACGCGATAAAAAAATGATGCACGGACAGCTTCTAGAGCTAGCTGTTAAAATGTGCCAGCTTTGTAAAGAATATGATGCTTTATTCATAGTTAATGACTATGCTGACATTGCCGTTTTAAGCCAAGCTCACGGCCTGCATTTGGGACAACAGGATTTGCCAGCTTCACAGGCCCGCAAAATACTGCCTGCCGATGCTATTCTGGGTATATCAATAGATACTGCAGAACAAGCTGTACAAGCTGAAAGAGAAGGCGCCGACTATATAGCAGTTGGTGCTATCTTTGGTACTAGTACCAAAGCTATAGATATTTTGGGTATAGCGCGCCTTAAGGAAGTACTTATAGCTACTACTCTGCCCGTATGGGGTATTGGCGGTATTAAAACTTGCAATGCCTGTGAAGTAATAGCAGCCGGAGCCTGCGGTGTATGTGTTGTAACAGCGGTTATAGATCAGCCCAATATTGAACAAGCTGCTACTAACTTTTTACAAGTTATAAGCAATTGTCAATAGCATTTATCATGATAACGCCGCTGTATTGAACGTAAGAAGGTTATGTACAGTGTATAATTTTCCCTCTATTTAAGGTAAGTATTATTGGCTTTCTCTAAACCGATAGTAGTATTGTTGCCATGAGCGGGAAAAACTTCTATGCTGTCCGGTAAAGTTAATAGTTTGTTTTTGATGCTTTCTATTTCCTGCAAAGTATCGCCTCCTGGGTGGTCAGTACGGCCGATAGTGTTCTTAAACAAAGTATCACCCGTTATTAATAATCTGTCGTCTGCCAGTAAGCATACCGAGCCTTGAGTGTGCCCGGGCGTGTGAATAACTTTAATTTGATGACGACCGAAAGTTATAATGTCACCATCTTTGATAAATACATCTACTGCTAAATCGCTGGGAAGGTTGTCGCCGTAGAAAGAACGTATCTTCTGATCTTTAAAAAGATCTTTGTCTTCTTCGTTTAGATATACGCAAGCTTTATAGTAATCTCTGGCCTGATTAGACTCCAACATATGATCTAAATGACCATGGGTAAGGATAATTTTCTCTATTTTAACACCCATATCTGACGTTTTTTGTTTAAGCTTGTCTAAATCTCCACCGATATCTACGATAACACCTTGTTTGCTGTCATCATCAGCCAATATATAAGTATTAGTGTTTAAAATACCTAAAACTATCTTGTCAAAAATCATAATTTTATCCTTTACTCTATTTAATATTATAGCAATCACCGTTAAGCATCAAAAAACTTCAGTCCTAGGTGTAGAATTCATTATACATGATGTTTTATGCTAAAATAAAACAAATTCTGCAAGACACAAGGGGTTAAGCTTTGAGCAACAATAAAGCCGATGTTAAGCCTTTTAAATGGACATATGCTGTTCTGCCTATAGCCGCTGCAACCATATGTATAGTTTTAGCCATCATTTACTACGGGCAATTGCC
>WRFJ01000130.1 GCA_009778865.1 Chloroflexota bacterium
TAGATACTTTTTCCCGTCAGGGTGTTAGCGATGAAAATATAGAGATTGCTTGGGTGCCGGGTGCTTTAGAAATACCCATGGCTGCCCAAAAGATGGCTAAAAGCGGCGAATATGATGCTGTGATTTGCCTAGGCACTATTATCCGTGGTTCCACGCCGCATTTTGATTATGTTGCTGCCGAGAGTGCTAAAGGTATAGCGAAGATTTCTTTAGACAGCGAACTGCCTGTAATTAACGGCCTTTTGACCACCGAAAACTTAGAGCAAGCCATTGAGCGAGCCGGTAGCAAGATGGGCAATAAGGGTGCTTCTTCAGCTCAAAGCGCTATTGAAATGGCCAATCTTTTTAAAAATATGCAGCTCTAAAACAACTAAAATGGCTAAAATAAAGGGAGGGCAAGCTAAGTCCTCCTTTTTTATCTAGATTTTATTTAAAAAACTTTGGTTTTAGAGTTTTTCGTATTACAATTAAATAAAACCGCAAAATATAGAGCGTACTGTGCGTGTGCGCTTTAACTTAAATATAAGAAAGCAGGCGGCACCTGCCGCTATGGAGGAAAACCCCATGGCAAAAGATAAAAACGAAGATGCCTTAAAAGAATTAAAAAAAGATATAGAAAAAGCCATAACTCGCCTTAATCTAGTAGATGACCGTATGGATAATTTAGACTCAGTCGTTTCTGCTGCCGTTGAACGGGTGATGAATCAAGCTTTAACTATGCGTTGCACTTGTCCTTCTTGCGGCAAAGAGGTTGAATTGGGTTTAGTGGGCATGGTCAAGCCCGGTTTTTCCAAAAGATAGGTTTTATGATACAATACAAGACTATTAAGATGGAGGCTGCTTTTGAACTCTATAGTACTTGCTTTTGACAAAATACGCACAGATATCTACAACTGGCGTGTAGGGCAAAGTTGGCTTGTTAAACTTTTGATGGCTTTTGGCTTTGCTTTGCTTTTGGGTCTTTTTGCTAATATTAAAATACTTACTCCGCTTTCACCAGTGGCTTTCTCGTTATCTACTTTCGGTGCTTTGCTTATAGGTGTCGTTTTAGGCAGACGTTGGGGCGGCGTATCTGTAGCTATCTATGCCGTAATGGCACTTATCGGCCTACCGGTAATGACTACAGCTACTGTCGGTATAACTTTTGGCTATGTTATAGGTTTTGCTGCTGCTGCGCTATTTATCGGTTATTTAGTGGATCATGTGATTAAAAGTCGCAAGTTTGCTCCTCTATTTTTAGTAATGACTGTGGCAGCCATGGTCATTTTGCTTTTCGGCACTATATGGATGTGGTTATGGATTGGCGGCGAGTTGTCTTTATGGGAAACCTTACGCTTATCTGCTGTGCCTTTTATAATACCGGACTTACTTAAAGCTATTGCCGCCGCTACCTTAGCTACTATTATCTTGCCTAAAAAATAATCCTATTTATCTTAATTTAAATGCCTGCATTCTAGTGTGCGGGCGTTTTTGTAGGTATTTTAAGCTGTAAGATTAGCAGATTACGTTTTTTGATGCCATTTTATTTAATGCAATGCGAACTATTGACTTAAGTTCTGATTTATTATATAATCAAGTTTATATTAATTAAGACAAGTATATTGGTTAAATAGATATAATAATCATGCACTTTCTTAGTTATTATGATTCTCATCTCTCTTTTTATTATGACGACCGGCATTCTCCTTTTGTGTACGGGGAAACTCCTCTGCTTTTCGGAGGAGTTTCTCATATATAGGGGAATTAAAATTGTTTGACGGCTGCTAAATAAACTTGCTAGAATATAAACCTAACATTTTTAGGGCGGTTAGCTCAGTTGGTTAGAGTGCTGCGTTGACATCGCAGAGGTCGTTGGTTCAAATCCATCACCGCCCACCATTACAATAAAACCCGTATTAACGGGTTTTTTGGTTTTTTATCAAAGTTATAATGTGCTTTGAACTTATTGTTAAAATTCTATACCTTTACGTGCTCTCTGCCCTTGGCTTGAGTAATGTTTTAGCGGCGTGATGACCGATACTAAATTAGCTAGCTCTATTATTTCTGGTGCAGCATAGCGCCCACTAAGCACCAGCTCAGTATGAGCGGGTTTATTTTTAATAAAATTCAGAGCCTCTTCTATGGTTATATAGCCTTTTTTGACGGCTATATTAAACTCATCACAGATTAGCACATCGCATTCTTTTATTTTTTCTTGAGATATTTCCAACGCTTTTTTGGAAGCTTCTCTTGTGGCTTCGGTGTTTTGTCCTTCAAGACAGGTTATTAGACCGGGCTGGATAATGTCAAAAAGACCGCTTTTAGCAGCAGCTTGATGTTCACCCAATTCTCTTTGCCCTTTTAAAAACTGCACTATTATCACTTTTAGACCGTAGCCACTAGCCCGCAAGGCTAAACCTAAAGTAGCAGTTGTTTTACCTTTACCTTCGCCGGTATATACCTGCACTAATCCTAATTGTTCTCTTATATCCTTAAGTTCATTTTGCATAACACAATACCTCTAGTATTTAAAAGCTTGAGGGTGCAAAGCACGTGCCATCTTCTCTATGCCTAAAATCATATATACTCCCGGATGACAGATGTACAGACAAGAAGGAAAATATATATTTTGTTCTTTTATGGCAGATATATTTTGCCACTCTTGGTTATCTAAAATATGCTGCAGAGTACGCTGGCAGGGGCGCTCTTTGCTTTGGCCA
>WRFJ01000131.1 GCA_009778865.1 Chloroflexota bacterium
CATAGTCTTTATATTGGCTACTACCGAAGCTCATAAAATATTACCCACCATTCTCTCGCGATGTCAGCGCTATGATTTTCGCAAGGTAAATTTGGAAGTCACTTTATCTCAATTGCAAAAAATAGCCGACGGTGAAAGCATTAGAGCTGATAAAGAAACTTTAAGCTTAATAGCCAGAGCTTCCGGCGGCTCTTTAAGAGATGCTGAAAATCTTCTGCAACAAATCTTCACCCAATACGGTCAGGACATATCACTGCAAAATGCCAAAGAAATGTTGGGAGCAGCAGCTTCCGACTATAGTTTAAAAATAGTAGATGGCGTGCTTAAAAAAGAGGGTGGGATAGCCATGTTGGCTATAAACGATGCCGCTAATCACGGCGCCTCACCCAAAACCTTGCTTAAAGATATTTTGAGTACTTTACGTCTGGTTATGCTGGCTAAGAATAATTGTTTACAAAGTGCTGAGTTAACCAAAGAAGAGAGTGCCCAAATAAACGACATGGCCAAAAATGCTACACTACCGCAAGTACTACATGCCATCAAACTCTTTGCCACCAGTGAAAACAGTGCCGAAAGTGGCATGTTGCCATTAGAGATGGCAGCTGCCGAGAGTGCTATTTATGAAAATGCAGCCAACAACATCACAACTTCTACCGCTAAAGCAACTCCGACAGAAAACAGAGTACCGACAATAGAGCCTGTTAAAAGTAATATCCTGCCTAATGAGACTGTTAAAACATCACCGGTGTTCACAACTGCCACCGAAATAAAAACAGCAGCTAAAAAGACTGTAGCCCTAGACAGCGATGATGTATTTGATTTTGACAATATGCCTATTTTTGGCAGTAATGCGTCACAGGAAACTCCTCGTAAAGCTACTCCCAAAATTATAGCTCAAGAACCAGATTTGCAAGATAAAACAACTGCTTTGCCAGTAGAAGAAGCAGCCGAATCTGTAGTCACCAAAGCTATAGTCACAGAAGAGCTGCTAAATGAAGTTGTAGATATACCGGTAGCCGTCTCTGTTGGTTCTGAGGAACTTCTCGTAATGCGCGAGAAGTTAAAAGAATACTGCAAAAACGCTCCGCGCAATTTGGCTACTTCCACAGCTTGCGCTATACTTAGAAGCTATGGCATTATGGAGCTAGAAGACGTGAGCGGTAATGTGGTATATCTGGCGTTTAAACACAAATTTCATATGGAGAAAATATCCAAAGATCGTCAAGTTAAAAAAGATGCTGAAGATATTATATCTGCAGCCTTAGGCCAGAACTATATTGTAGAATGTCGCTTGGAAGACAGTAATTATTTAGTAAACGAAGCCATGAAAATAGGGGCTAAAATTATTCGAGAGGAACAAATCTAATGGACTTTAGCATGATCAAACAAGCCATGGAGCTCAAAAATAAAATGACCAAAGTGCAAAAAGAGCTGGCTAAAACTTTTATTGAAGAAGAGGCTTTGGACGGACAGATTAAAGTTACTGTCACCGGCCAACAAAAATTGATGAAACTTGAGATCAAGCAAAGTTTGCTTGATGAAGATGCTAAAGCCGATTATCTAGCCAAAGAGATTACCAAGGCCATTATTAAAGCCACCGAAAAAAGTCAAAAGATTGCCGACGAAAAGATGAAAGAGCTTACCGGCGGCATCAACCTACCAGGTTTGACCTAAAATTCATAGGAGAATAAAGCCGTGGCTTTACATTCCAAAAATACTCCCCAGACAGTAGAAAGACTTATTAACCGCCTTTCATCTTTGCCGGGCGTAGGTCCTAAAACGGCCTCGCGATTAGCTTTTTATTTGTTACGCGCCCCTGAAGACGAAAGCCGCATGCTGGGTGAGTCTATTTTAAACTTAAAGCAAGATACCAAGCTGTGTGAACGTTGTTTTAACATTGCCGACAGCGGCTTGTGCCCCATATGTCTTGACGTCTTGCGCGACCAAAGCCGCATATGTGTAGTGGAGCAACCACAAGATGTACTGGCTTTAGAGCACGTAGGAGTATACGTCGGGCTTTATCATGTTCTACACGGGGCCATTTCCCCACAAGACGGCCTAGGTGCTGATGACATCAAGATAAGCGAACTGCTTAAAAGACTGCGCAGTGAAGAAATCAGCGAAGTCATCTTAGCCACCAATCCCACTATGGAAGGCGAAGCCACTTCTATGTATTTACAAAGAGTGATTCCGGCCAGCATTAAGCTGACGCGTTTAGCACGCGGCCTGCCTTTCGGCACCGAAATAGAATATGCCGATGACGTGACTTTATCAAGAGCTTTAGAGGGAAGGCAAGAGCTTTAAAGAGCCTGCCTTTAATCGTTTAATGGGTACTGAAAACAGATATTATGAGAGTGAAGGTATTATAATCCGCAAAATACGCTTGGGCGAAGCAGCACGTATTCTAACTATTCTTACTCCTGGTGCCGGTAAAGTATCGGCAGTAGCTAAAGGGGTGTGTCGTTCTAAAAGCAAAATGAGCGGGCATTTAGAGCTTTTTACCCACAGCCAAATAGAGTTTGCACGCGGGCGCAATTTAGATACCGTCATTAATTGTCAGACCATAAACAGCTTTTACCACATAAAAGGAGATTTGATTGGTATAGCTTATGCCACTTACTTTTGCGAGTTAGCTGACGGCTTTAGCGAATATAATATGGAATGCCGACAAATGTTTAATTTGCTGGCAGAATGTC
>WRFJ01000132.1 GCA_009778865.1 Chloroflexota bacterium
GGCATAGAAATACCATTCCGATGCATATGCTATCAAAACCCACTGAACAAATCCAGACGCAGGCCTATTTGTTGTTTTTGCAACTTTAAACTCCGATAACCTGACTGCTGCGATATGCTCAGCAGTCTTTAAGTTACACAGACGGTTTTTTAACGTACAATTCACAGCCGCTTATCATGAAAATAACCGTTTCTACAGCATTAGCTATAAATTGATTAGCCCGCCCCAAAAGATCTCTGTATAAGCGACCCAGACGATTATCCGGCACAATACCCAAACCTACTTCGTTGGTTACTATTATGAATTGTGAGTCAAGCTCACACATAGCTTGGACTATACTTTGCAGTTCTTCTCTAAGCATATTCTCCACAAGCTCTTCTTCTACACCTTCGCCGTACCGAACTATAACCTGCCCGATGACATTATTGGTAAGCATAGTTAAGCAATCAATAACTATTACATCATAGTTTTCTTTTTTATGTAAAATAGCCTGCCCTATTTTTAAAGAAGATTCTAAGGTATGCCATGCTAAAGGACGGCTTTTTTGGTGATTTTTAATACGACAAATCATATCTTCGTCACCAGCTTCAGCAGTAGCTACAAAAAGTACCTTGCCGCCGTTTTCTTTGGCCAGTTGCTCGGCTTTAGAGCTCTTGCCGCTGCGGACACCACCAGTCAGAAGTATATTGTTTTTCATAAAAATTATTCCTTTGCGAGATTGTAAGATAAATTATTAAAACTGTAGATACAGGCTACGCCGTCGCTGACCATAAATTCGCTTATAGAAGCAGTGGTGTATTTAAATTTCCACCAGTGTTCGTCATCTATCTGCAAAAGATCGCAGGTCAAAAGCTTAAGAAAACCGGCATGTCCTACCACGACAATATTGGCTTGATCGGCATATTTTAACAGTAAATTTTTGAATTTGCGCACTCGTGAAAGTAAGTCGTTAAAATTTTCACCTTCGGGAAACTGCAAATCAAAAACATCAGTAGCCCATCTTTGCACCACTTCCGGAAAATGTTTATTTATATAATCAAAATCATGGCCGTCTAACAAGCCGAAATCAATTTCATTCATTAAAAGCTCTTGTTTTAAGGAGGCTTTGGTTACTTGAGCAATTTCTTTAGCAGTATCTATTGAGCGCATAAGCGTTGAGCAATACACAACATCTATCTTTTGTCCTTTAAAAGCCTGACCCAGCAGTTTGGCTTCTTTGTAACCCTGCTCGTTTAGCGGCACATCGCTCATGCCCACGTAAAGACCTTTGCCGGTCGACTCGGTTTGTCCGTGACGCACCAAATAGATTCTCATAAAAACACCTTTTCTTTGGCCTGACACTATACTATGGCAAAACCAAAACCCCAACTGCTGAAAATTTGCAGAGCAAAAAATATAAAAATTACGGCCTCAGTTACTTCGTTAGCCGCCCCGTAAGTATCACCGGAAAGACCCTGCAATTTACTTCGGTAAAAAAAGGCGCACATCAGCATCGAAAATGCAGCTAGAGCCATAATCACTATGGACATCCAACTAAAAGCCAGCAATGTTATTATCAAAGTAACTATAGTTGGTACTATTATCACATAAGGCGCCCGCAGTTCTTTAAGCATCTGCCCCATGCCGCTTTTTCTTTTGTACGGAAATATATAAACCATCATAGCCATAGCCCAGCGCGACAACACCGGCGTTACTATAAGAGCTTTGATCATTACCTCATCACTAATCGCGCATAAAGCAGCAAACTTTAAAAGTAACAAAATAATTACAGCGATAACTGCCATGGCACCCACGCCAGGCTCTTTCATAATGCGGTCACGCGTAGCTTCATCTTTATGGGAAGCAGCAACACCGTCGGCACAATCGGCAAAGCCGTCAAGGTGCAAAGCTCCTGTCAGCCAGGCCAACAACGCTACTATTACAGCGCTTGTAAGAATAGGCGGCACCCAGCTGTCAGCTAGCCAGTAAACAGCCGCCAAAATAAGACCGATTATCAGCCCCACTAGTGGGTAATAAATAAGTGAGCGGGTAAACTGTTTGGGAGAATCTTCTTTACTCCAGTCTTCCCGCCAGAATGGTACATCAATATTGGTCAAAAAACGTAAGGCCGAAAAAAACGGTGCCAAGATACTTTTCATAGTCAGTAAATTTTACCATGCCGCTGGTTTTTGGTAAAAGAAGTAACCAGCCGTCCACAAAATAAAAATGTCTCTTTAATTTATTTATACAGAGTTTCCCATTGTAGCAACATATTTAAGGACTGATTTTGTCATACAAAGCCTTATCTGTTGCTTACAACAGGCAGTGCGCTTCTACAAACACACTTGCCTGTTTTTTTAAAAATTTGCCAGGATTAACTTGAAACACCAGCTTCGGCAAAAGTACGCATATTGGTTATAACCGCTATTGCCGCATCAACAATATTAATGGCAATAGCTGCGCCGGTACCTTCACCCAAACGAAAACCCAAGTCCAAAACAGGAGTAAGCTCTAAATATTTAAGCATAGCGGCATGCCCCTTTTCTGCCGACTTGTGCGCAGAAAGCATATAAGCTTTGCTCCGCGGGCAGATTTTAGATGCCACCAAAGCACCGACAGTAGATATAAAACCGTCTACTACCACCATAGTGTTAGTGGCGGCAGCACCCAAGCATAATCCGGCAATACCGGCA
>WRFJ01000133.1 GCA_009778865.1 Chloroflexota bacterium
AAATACCGTTGATAACAGGCAGTTCGCTGTCCAAAGAAATCTTGGCGATGCCTTTGGCGCTCTCGGCAGCTACATAATCAAAATGTGAAGTGGAACCACGTATAATAGCACCTAAGCAAATAACAGCATCGTATTCACCGCTTTTAACCATTTTTTGAGCAGCCATAGATACTTCCAAAGCACCCGGTACCCAGGCAATTTCTATATTTTCATCGCTAACACCTTGACGAGAGAAAGTGTCTAAAGCTCCTGATAAAAGTTTCTGAGTAATAAAATCGTTAAAGCGTGATACCACAATACCAAATTTTAAACCGACGCCGGTGAGATTACCTTCAAAAATTCTAGCCATTTTCTTTTCCCTTTTCATCCAAATGTAATAAGTGGCCCATTTTTTCTTGTTTGGTCTTTAAATAATAGCGGTTATGGTCGTTAGGGTCAACAATGATGGGAACTTGCTCGGTGACTTCAATACCATAACCATCTAAACCGATAACTTTCTTGGGGTTGTTGGTCATAAGTTTTATTTTGTGAATACCTAAATCAGCTAATATCTGAGCGCCAATGCCATAGTCACGCAGATCTTCAGGAAAACCCAGCTTAAGATTCGCTTCCACAGTATCTAGACCTTCATCTTGTAAAGCATAAGCTCTCATTTTATTGTGCAGGCCGATACCACGCCCTTCTTGGCGCATATATAAAAAGACACCACGGGCATTTCTTTCTATTTGCTGTAAAGCATGAGCGGCCTGTTCGCCGCAGTCACATCTTAGCGAGCCGAAAACATCCCCTGTTAAACACTCCGAATGCACGCGTACCAACGCTTCTTCGTCGGAGTTAAATGGCTCATGACCTTTAATTAAAGCCACATGCTCACCACTGTCAATATCACTTTTAAAAGCAATTATGCGGAAATCACCGTATTTAGTAGGCATATCGGCCTCGGCTATCCTATGTACCAATTTTTCATGGCGACGGCGGTAACTGATAAGATCAGCTACTGAGATTATATGAATATCGTGTTTTTGGGCAAATTTAATAAGAGCAGGCAGACGCATCATATTACCGTCTTCATCCATTACTTCACACAATACACCGGCCGGATACAATCCGGCTAGCTTACATAAATCAATGGCGGCTTCGGTATGACCGGCGCGTACTAATATACCGCCTTCTCTAGCCCGCAAAGGAAAGGTATGACCTGGCCTAACAAAATCGGTAGGTTTACTTAAGGGATCTATTAAAGCAGCTACCGTCGCCGCTCTGTCAGCCGCCGATATGCCGGTAGTGGTACGGTATTTGGCTTCTACCGATACTGTAAAAGCTGTGCCCATAGGAGCAGTATTATTAGAAACCATCAGAGGAATATCTAACTCTTCCAAACGCTCGGCGGTCATAGCTACACAAATAAGACCGCAAGCATTTTTAGCCATAAAATTGATGGCAGCAGTATCGGCAAATTGAGTAGCGATGATGACATCGCCCTCGTTTTCGCGGCTGTCATCATCTACCACCAAAAGCATCCGACCTTCTTTAAAATCTTTTATAGCTTGTTCAATCGTACTCAACATATCCTAAAATCCGTTTTCCGACAAAAATTCCCGAGTGATATTGCTTTGCTGCTTAGTAACCATAAATTTCTGTACATATTTGCCGATGATATCGGCTTCTAAGTTTACTACATCACCCACTTTTAACTCCCCTAGACAACTGTCTTTTCTGGTAGCAGCCACTAGTGAAGTGCTAAAGGTATGATCAGTATGGTCAGTTATAGTAAGTGATACGCCATCTACAGCTATAAATCCTCGTGTAACAATATATTGCATTATGTGAGCAGGCGTCGTAGTTTGCATAATAACAGCGTTATCTTGCAAAGTTAAAGACTTTATAATTCCTGTACCGTCTATATGGCCTTGAACATTATGACCACCTATGCGACCAGAAGCTAAAACAGCGCGGTCCAAATTAACTTTATTGCCATCTTTGAGCATACCTAAATTGGAAAGACGTAAAGTTTGCGGCATAATATCAGCACTAAAGCTATGAGAATCAAAAGATATAACTGTCAGACACACGCCGTTAACAGCTATAGAATCGCCGATTTTAATGTCTTTAAGCACTTTATCGGCTTTGAGGGTGATTTTATCAGAAGAAACAGCGGCAACAACGCCTTTTTCTTCCACGATACCCGTAAACATTTAAAACTAATCCTTTTTAGTATAGCCAGTAACCAGAGTATCATCACCAAAGGTAGCTACAGATACACGCTCCAGTTTAATAGCGCCCAACACTTTATCAGCACCAAAGCCGGCCACCGGAGTTTTGGCACCACTGCCGCCAATAATAATAGGAGCAATAAAGGCCATAACTTTATCTACTAGGCCTAAATCAAACAGAGAACCCAGTAAAATAGAGCCACCTTCCACCAAAACGCTAGTAATACCGCGCTCGGCTAAATATTCTAAAAGACGGTGCAGGTCTACTAAACCGCCCTCGGCCGGCATTTCTATCAATTCAGCATCTTTAGCCTCGGCAAAGGCCAATTTCTCGCTCTCTTTAACTTTGCGTCCTAAAAAAACAATAGTTTTGCCGGGTTCTTTAAATATATTCGCCGATAAAGGGGTGCGACCGGCGTCATCGACAATAACGCGCACCG
>WRFJ01000134.1 GCA_009778865.1 Chloroflexota bacterium
CTTTTCTAACACTGTCACCCACCATAGAAGACTGGCACTGGCCACAAATAAGCTTACCGCTTAATATATACTCTGCTGCCTTACTTGTTCTGCTCTTAGTGTTCTCTGCCATTTTAGCTTGTACCTCGTCAAACAGTTTTTGGTCTACGATAGCCGGCATACCATCTTCTACCACCACATCTTTGTATTTGTATGTGCCTTTGTATTTTGGACTGCGCAGGATCCTTAAAATGGTATTAAGCGATAATGGCTTGTTATTTTGATTGCGTATTCCTCGGCTCTTCATTTCGGCTAGAATGTGTGAGCCTTTAGAGCCGGAGGCTGCCATTTTAAACATATCATAGACTATAGGAGCTGCATCTGTGTCTATGCAGTATTTTTTATCTATAATCTTATAACCGTAGGGGATAGTGCCACCGGTAGAATTAGCTTTTATAGCAGACTCATGCATTCCTCTTCTAACGTTTTCTGAAAGGTTAAGAGAATAATATTCTGCCATACTACTTAAGACACTGTCCATTATAATGCCTTCGGGACCTTCGCTGATAGCCTCGGTAGCTGAGATGACCTTCACCCCGTTTTTATGCAGCTTGAATTTAGCGTCAGCTCCGGCATAGACGTTACGGGCAAAGCGATCCATTTTAAAGACCACCACTGCCTGAAAGTCTCCGTTAGCTGCGTCTTTAATCATGCGGTTAAACTCCACACGCTTTTCATTATCTTTGAAGGCTGAGAGAGCTCGATCAATATAGGTTCTAACAACTATTATCTTATGGCGCTCGCAATACTCATAGCAGACTCTTAGCTGTCCGTCTATAGACTGCTCCTGCTGTTTATCGGAGCTGTAACGGGCGTAGATAACTGCCTTCATTTTTTCATTTACCGGGTCTTTTTTGTAACTGGCCATTTATTGTTTTTAGTTTCCTTCTTAATTCCTAGAATAACAACTAACTGCCTGCTTAATAACATCTTCCGGCACATCAAAGTATTCAGCCAATTCCCACAACTCTACGACACCGCTCCTCAGAGCCTTTTTATAGTCTTGGTAAGGAACCAGTAAGTCAACAGCCTTACGCATGGCTCGGTATTCGCATTTGGCTTTATAGGTCTTGTCATAAGTATCGGTATAGAAGCCGCCTGTAACCCAATGTCCTATCTCATGAGCCAGAATCTCTTTTTGCCACTGTTCATCGGTAATTAGGCAATTTATACAAAGAGACCCGCATGGATACAAAATAGCTATGCTATCTTTATCTCTCATTGGACAATAATCAATTTCAATTCCCAATCTTTGTGCTCTTTCAATCAACTCGGCAACATTCATACTAACTTACTCTTTCTTTTTCTTGCTCTGTACAAATCTGTAGGTATCTATAATATCCTGTTTTTGCTCATCGGTCAGAGGCTTATCCCCACCGGCACAGGCGTAAATAATGTCTTTGAGCTGCTCATCTAGTTCACTACTTTTTGATACCTTATTTTCTGGGCGGTCTGTCCAGCCCATAAGATAGGCGGGAGTTGTTTGCAGGGTAAGTGCCAGCTTTTCTATTTTATCAGATGGTATATTCTCAATATCGCCAACTTCATATCTTTGAATAGTTTGAGCACTGACGCCAACCTCTTTAGCGACTTCAACTAAGGTCATGTCAACTTTTTTTCGTTGCATTCTTATTCTCATGCCAATTGTGCTTATCATCATATGTCTACCTATCCTTTCGGTGATATTATAATACATTTATCACTCTATATGCAAATATTTTCTTTTGTATTATGAAAATAATCTCTTGACACGTGAAAAAGATACAATGTATAATACACGTAATAAGTGAATTTTAGGAGGTAATATGATACAAATACAGAAACTCAAAGGTCTAATTGTGGGTAATGGGCTCTTACAAAAAGATGTAGCTAAGCACTTGGGTATGTCTGAAAGAACATTCTATAACAGACTTAAAAAGGGTATTTTTAACAACCTAGAAATATCTACAATGGTAGTCCTACTGAAAATTAAAGACCCTATGGAAATTTTTTTTGAAAATGAATTCACTCAGTAAGTGAAAATATTATTATGGAAAATCAAGAGAAGGAGTAGAAACAATATGACACAGCTTGAGGTACAAGCCAATGCGTTAGCAGCCATGTTTTGCTGGCATCATATGGAAGAGTACTGTCAAAAACAAGCCGAACATCGGGAAAAGTACAAATTTGTTTTTGGCAGCTATCCCGAAGATGACCCTCGATACGGCCGTAGAACTGTACCAGAAATCTTATCCGAGATAAACCATGCCCAAAAGCGCAGCCAAGTTAGTCCAGCAGAAAAAGATAAAGCCGCCTAGTAACTAACTAAGCGGCCTAAGCACCTATCTTTGAATATAGCACAGAAATTAGGAGTTTACAATAAAACCATGATTATAACTAAAAATAACCCCGCTAATTTTGATAATGAAAATTTCTGCACCATTATCTATGGTTTACCCGGTGTGGGAAAGACCACGCTGGCTTTTCAGCCCCTGGTACTCTGCTTATCGACTTTGATAAAGGCGTAAAACGCATCAAGCCCGAACACAGAACCGACATTATCAGCATTAACTCTTACCAGGAGCTTTTAA
>WRFJ01000135.1 GCA_009778865.1 Chloroflexota bacterium
AAATATACCGTTATCTACCGTAATAATAAGTTTAGCGCCTTGGGCGGCTAAGCTTTCGGCAGTTTTTAAATTTAAGCCATAGCCTTCGCTGAAACGGTCGGGCAGATAGTGGCTGATTTTAGCTCCTAATTTTTTTAAGCCTTGAACAATAATAGCAGTAGCTGTTATACCATCGGCATCAAAGTCGCCGTAGACTACTATTTTTTCATTGTTCAAAATGGCACTATATAATCTTCTGGCGGCTTTTTCTATATCTGGCAATAAAGCAGGGTCGCTTAAAAGAGTGGCTTCAAAATGCAGAAACTCTTCAGCCTGCTTTCTTTCCATGATGCCGCGGAAAGCCAACAACCGCAAAGTCAAAGGTAAGAGGCCGCCACGGTAGTGCGGAAGCTCTGTGTTGTCGTTAATAACCCAATGATACTTACTCATAAACTTAAATTATTTAAGCATTTTTATTTCTTTAGGGCAATATTTTGTTATAATTTGGCCAAAGTACAATGAAAATATACCTTGATTTTTTGGGTTGTAAATTAAATCAAGCTGAAGCTGAGCGTATTAGCTACGGCATACTGCAGTGTGGTTATTCTCTAGCTGTTGACATTAAAGATGCCGATGTATATATTTTAAACTCCTGCGCCGTAACTGCTGAAGCCGAGCGCAAGACACGCAATAAGCTTGCGGCTTCGGTGCGCAAAAATACTAGAATCATACGTATTTTAATAGGTTGTTGCGGCCAAAAAGATAAAGATGAATATCTAAGGCAAAATCTGGCGGAATATGTGCTGGGCAACGATAATAAATATAGCATATATCAAATATTGCAGACACTGTTGCCTTACGAGTTTACAAAAAAAGAACCTGAAAATGTCGGTGCGTTAAAACGTATACGCTCTTTTGTGCAGATACAAGAGGGTTGTCATAATTTTTGCAGTTATTGCATCGTGCCTTATTTGCGTACTAATGAAAACAGCACGTCTGTGATAGATATTATAGATACCATAAATCATCGTCTGCAAAAAGGTTATGGCGAAGTAACTCTTACCGGTACCGAAATTGGCTCTTATAGTAGTCAAGGTTATGATTTAACAGCTTTAGTTAAAGTTATTTTACATAAAACAGAAGTTAAAAGACTGCGTCTTTCTTCTTTGCAGCCGCAGGAGATAAGCTTGGAGCTTTTGCAGCTTTTTGCCGCTAACCATCGTTTATGTCATCACTTTCATATATCTTTGCAAAGTGCTTCTCCAGCTATACTAAAGTACATGAACCGTCCCTATACTTTAGAAGAGTATAATGATGCTTTAGAGCGCATATGGGGCATGTTGCCGGATGCAGCTGTTACCACTGATGTTATAGTCGGTTTTCCCGGAGAGAGCGAGTTAGATTTTGCTTTAACGCTAGATTTTTGTCAGAAAACTCCTTTTGCGAAAATTCACGCTTTTCCTTATTCATCGCGTAAGATTACTGCTGCTGCCAGCATGAGTGCTCAAGTAAGCGAATTATCTAAAAGAGAGCGCATGTTTAGACTTTTAAATTTAGCTAAAGATAAAATGCAGGAATTTGCTTTAAAGCATATAGGACAGGTGGCACCTGTTTACGTGGAAGGCCAATACAATGGTTTATACGAAGGTTATACGAGTAACTATTTAAGGGTATTTTTTACTGCCAGTTCGGACTTAAGCGGCAAAATTGTAGATATAAAAATAAATAGCTTAATGCCTAGTGGTGAAGGAGCTATAGGAGAGCTTGCAGACAAAAGATATTTTTAATGTTTTTGTAGTAGTTTTTCAACTATAATATATAAAAATCGAGTTTTTCTGAGGTAAAAATGAATTTCAAGGAAATAAAAGTAAGTGAATTTAATAAAAATCCTTTTGAACTTATCGGACAGGAGTGGATGCTTATTACTGCTGCTAAACCAGACGGTGTTATTAATACTATGACTGCCTCATGGGGCACTATGGGTGTTATGTGGGGTAAAAATATAATTGGCTGTGTTATTAAGCCCCAGCGTTACACTAAAGAATTTGTAGATAGTGCCACTACTTTTTCACTGTCGTTCTTTCCGCGAAAATTCCAAGATAAATTAATCTATCTTGGTGACGTGTCGGGTCGCGATGAGGACAAAATTGCTAAAGTTAACTTAACGCCGGCTTACGACGGCCAAACGCCTTATTTTAATGAGGCTAATTTGGTTTTTATTTGTCAAAAGATTTTTGCTCAAGATATAATACCGCAAAGCTTTATAGACAAGACTATTGGAAATTGGTATCCCAAGTCTGATTATCACACGATGTATATAGGCGAGATAATAAAAATTCTGCACGAAATTAAAATTTAAGAACCTTACTTGCAAGTAAGGTTCTTTTTATTAGGTTATATTCTATTATTCATCCTAAAATAATACTACTTTTAGTATTATATTTGATAGTGTTCACTGATATATAGCGAGAGCAGTCTGTTGAAATCTCTTAAAGGTAGCCGATATAGTCAATGCCTGCCAAAGCTTCAAGGAAAGGTCTACCATTGACTCTTTTTGCAAAACAACCTTGGTACGTCTGGTAAATCTCCCGAGATGATGCCGTGTATTACTGTTATCACGCTCA
>WRFJ01000136.1 GCA_009778865.1 Chloroflexota bacterium
AGAACGTATTGCTTCGTGGATGATAGCATAATTTTCAACATTGAAGGTACAAGTACCCATGCAGCTACCGCAGGAATAAGCAGTTTCGGTAACCATCTTGCAGGAAGGGGCGTCAGTCCAGAAAGTTTTCTTGCCCAGTCTGGCATAACCAGTACCAGAGGGGTCGGTGCCGCTGTTCCATTTGGATTTAGGAATATCCCAAGAAGGTTCTTTCTCTTGAGAGATAGCTTCTCCGGGGCACTCATTAGCACATTTATGGCAGGTCTGACAAAATCTCCAAATACCAGCATCAATAGGTTTGGTTTCCACTAAGGGGAAGTTGGTAATAGCGGAGAAATAACCGCAGACCGAACCGTATTCCGGAGAAATGACCACGTTATTAGAGCGACCATGTTCGCCTTCGCCGGATAAAATGGCACCGCCTTGGGCGGGCAACAAACCGAAGGCACGGTTTCCATAACCGGCACACCAGTAACCCAAACCTTTAAGGAACCTTTGTATTTTGGATTGAATAAAAGCCTGCTGAGAATAGCGGGAAACATTACCCACGATTCTTAAAATACCCTGACCGGTGCGGAAGAGTTCTTTGTCCATAGGAATAGAATAGGAAAGAATCCAAGCCTCGCCGTTGGGCAACCAGATATTACCGTAGCCTTCCGGATCGTCCAAATTATCTTCGGCGTAAGGACCGTTAGTCGTAGTGCCCTCAGCAGCAGGCGGGTAATTGGAAAGATCCATATCCTTAAAACGAATGCGACGAGCTTTGTTGGCTCTGATAGAAGCCGGAGTAACATCAGCCCAGGTGCCGCCAAAACTAGCGGCGTTCATAGAAGATAAACCAGGTTCAATACTATTGAGTAATTTTCTAGTTTGAGTAGTCAATTTGATGACACCAAACTGCGGAGCACCAAAGTAACGCATGGCCGCTCGCAACATAATGGTATTTTCCTCGGGCGTGCCTTGCCATTTAGCCGAACCATTAGCTATGTAAGCAGGGTAGTTCCAGGCGGTGGATGCTGCCGGACCGGTCAATGATCTGCCGCCGCCCCAGCCGCCGCCGCCTGGAGCACCTAAATCTTGAGACCAGTTTTGGAAGCCGCCAGCGCTTTGCAACTGCCAGTCACGCATGCGGCAGCCGGGTTCACCTTTATCAGCAGAATTGACGGCATACCATTTATTTCTGGTAACGGTGGTTTCATTTTGTAATCGGTTTACCTCGGTAGGGTCGACATATTTTTTCCAAGAAGGGATAATCCACATCGTTTCCATGGTGTTGTATGGGGCCAAAGTATCCCAGTCAACCTCTGTGGTGGGTTTTAGTATTTCACGCTCTTTAACCCACCATTTACGGTTAGGTTTTAAAGTGTGCTCAAAGTTGGCCATGTCGTCAAGGTCTTTAAAGGCGGGTGTGGCCACAGAAGCGGTGGCACCTACAGCAGCTACGCCGGCGGCACCTATGCCAAGAGCTTTCATGAAGTCTCGGCGAGAAATAGTAGTATGTTGTTTTGCCATTTTTTCTCTCCTTTTATTAAGTTATAAATAAAGAATTATACTGTTTTATCTTGCTGTTGAGGCGGCCAAAATAGCATTATTCTTTTAAAACGTTCTTAGCATAAATGATGAATATAAAAATTTATATAAAAAATTTCGGGAGTTTATGAGCATATTTTTATATGCCTTTACCGATACTTTACTATTATTGTGGCTGGTCTTTACATATAAAGCAAAAAATCAAGAAAATCTCTTAACAATTTTCTTGATTTTTTCTTAAATATTATATATAAAATTTTGTAAGTTATTATATTTGCATAATATAGCCCTGGCTGCGATGTGTAAGTATAAGCTTAGGTGAAGAGGGGTTGTCCTCCAGCTTTTTCCTCAAAGAACGTATATAAACGCGGATAGAACTTTCAATACCTGGGTAATATTCATCCCATACAGTCTGGGCAAGAGCTTGATAGGTGACGCAGTTGCGTTTATTTTGTACCAATTTATGCAATATAGTGGTTTCAGTGCCGGTAAGTGCTGTTTCTTCGTTGTTTTTAATGATTTTATGTTTGCCGGGTATGAAGTGGATGTCGGCAAAACTATAGGTCTCTCCGTCCGGCAGATGTAACCTGCGCAAAATGGTCTTAATGCGTGCCAAAAGTTCCATTTGCCTAAAAGGTTTAATTATATAATCGTCAGCACCGCGCGAAAGAGCTCGCACTACATCCTGTTCATCATTACGCACTGATAAAGCTATTAAAGGCACTGATGAGAAAAGGCGTATTTCTTTTAGTATTTCAAAGCTGCTTATGTTAGGCATGTTTAAGTCCAGTAAGACAATATCAGGCTGTTGCTGTTCCAGTATGTCCAGACCTTTTTTGCCGGTAGATGCCGACAGTACTTGGGCTTCGGGCCAGCCTACTTCTACCGATAAAGAAATAAGCTCACTGACGGTATGGTTGCTATCGATAACTAAAATTTTCATATCGTTTCATTTAAGACGGCAGATAGTCCATTGTCCCTTCCTATATACGGCTGTGATAAATCAATGTCTATTATACTATTCTTATATGCTTTTATACTTCAAATCAGTTTTTCACTAATTTATCTTTA
>WRFJ01000137.1 GCA_009778865.1 Chloroflexota bacterium
AACGTAAGATATCGGTTAGTGTAACAGAGAAGAATTTGCCCATAATAGAGCGCATACAAGCTATTAGATCAGAGCATCCCTTCTCTGGGGCTACCGCCGAGTATGGGCTCATATGAAAAGGAATATCGACAAGCCGTTTTACTCTCTTAGAAATCTCTTGACAAATGGGGAGCATTACATTTACTTAAAGCAGTAAGCACTATCGTTTAGTTTACTAGAAGTGTAAATAAGGGTATTAAATAGCATCTTTTTAACCGCTTTATCATTTGAGGTTCTAAAATAAGCCTTTTACCTGTCCCGTTTGGATATCTACATCTATACGTCTAAAAGCTGGATCGGAAGCTGTTCCGGGCATAAGTTTGATATCACCGGCTACCGGCACCACAAAACCAGCTCCTTTATATACCAGTATATCACGTACCGGTATATTAAAACCTTGCGGACGCCCTTTAAGGTTAGGGTCTGCAGACAAAGAAAGATGGGTTTTAACCATGCAGACTGGCATTTTGAGGTTCAGCGAATCTCTTTCCAATTCGGCTACTTTAGCTAAAGCTTCTGGGCTGTAACTAACCGAGCCAGCCCCGTATACTTCTTTAGCAATAAGGCCTATGCGTTCTTTAAAAGATGCTGTGTCGCTGTATAAGAAATTAAAGTTATTGTGGTCACTGCAAGCCTGCGCCACAGTATGAGCCAGTTCTACAGCACCCTCGCCGCCTTTTAGCCAATGTTCGGAAACAGCTACACGGGCACCGGCATCAATAGCGGCTTTCTTTATGACCTCTATTTCGGTTTGAGTATCGGTGTAAAAACTGTTAATGCATACTACCGGAGAAACGCCGGCTTTTTTAACAGTATCAATATGTTTTAATAAATTACTGCAACCTAAACGTACTAACTCTGGATTTTCTTCGGTATAAGCTTTATCCAAAGGTTTACCTGGGCGTACTTCCGGGCCGCCGCCGTGCATTTTTAAAGCCCGTACGGTAGCTACGATTACTACGCAATCCGGTTTTAAACCTGACAGGCGACACTTAATATTCCAAAACTTTTCAAAACCGATGTCGGCACCAAAACCGCTCTCGGTAACATGATAATCAGAAAGCAAAAGACCTATGCGGTCGGCTATAATAGAACTTTGGCCGACGGCGATATTGGCAAAAGGACCGGCATGCACTAGCACTGGTTGGCCTTCAATAGTTTGCATAAGATTGGGGCTGGCGGCTTTTAGCATCCAGGCGGTCATGGCACCGGCTACATCTAAATCTTCGGTGGTAATATCTGCACCCTTTTTATTTTTAGCTACTACTATTTTACCGATGCGCTCTCTTAAGTCAGGCAAATCTTTAAAGATAGCTAAAATAGCCATCAACTCACTGGAGACGGCAATATCAAAACCGCTTTTTATCATAAAACCGTCATTTCTATCGCCGATGCCGATGATGATATTGCGCAGGCTTTGAGCACAGAAATCTATCACCCAGCGCAGCATGGGAGCATCTATATCAATATCCAGTCTCTTAAGATTGCGGGTGGCCAAAAACTCATCAGTATAATTGTATTCATGCTGCAAGCGGCTGGTAAGAGCCACCATAGCCAGATTGTGAGCATTGCATATATTGTCTATGTCGCCGGTAAGTCCTAAAGAAAAGGGAGCTAGCGGTATGCATTGCGAAAGACCGCCGCCGGCGGCTGAACCTTTAATATTGAAAGTAGGGCCGCCGCTGGGCTGGCGTATGGCTGCCGATACTTTTTTGCCTATATACCCTAAACCTTGCACCAAGCCTATGGTGGTGGTGGATTTGCCTTCTCCCAAAGGAGTGGGAGTAATGGCGGTAACATCAATATATTTACCTAGCTTGCGTCCGCTTAAGCGGGCTAAAAGTTTGGTGTAATCTATCTTGGCCACATAATGACCCTGCAGCAACAGCTCGTCATATTCTATGCCCCAATCGGCGGCTATTTTGGTGATAGGCTTCATTTGCTCTTCGGCCTTTTCGGCGATCTGCCAGTCTTTTAACTGTGAAGGGTCTAATTTTAATCGTCCATATGTGCTCAAGGTATGACCTCCTTGTTATTTATCAAAGCAGTATATTATATTATCATATAGTTTATTATTTTGCGCTTTTGTTTCTGAAGTTATTTGTTTTGTCTCATGGCTTCAGATAATAATTAATAGATAAATAATGATTTATAAGCCAAAACTTATAGATAAAAAATAGGCATGGCTGCTTAACAAATTATTAAAGATAACGCAATAATAAAATATACATTGCTGTCTTTTTACAGTGAATATCAAGGTCGTGTATTGTTAAAAAATCTTGACAATATCCACCGTGCCTCATATAATTGAATATCAGCTAAGAACCAGTTTTCCTTGGGTTTTTTTGGTTATTTAATAAAAATATCTCATTATTATTAAATAGCCGATTTTTATAACAAGCTATAAATAAGGAGAAAAAGTTATGCAAAAACATCATTCTATGTCCAGACGGGACTTTATGAAAGCTTTAGGTCTAGGAGCAGCCGGCGCAGGTACTGTCGCTGCTGCTGTTCCTCTTTTTAAAGATCTTGACGACATGATGTCTCATGGCGAAACATT
>WRFJ01000138.1 GCA_009778865.1 Chloroflexota bacterium
AAAATCAGAAACGGTGAAGTTTACATCAACGAGCCTATTATCAACGGCTCAATGGGACGTGCTCCTAGAGTATAAGTATTGTTGAAATTAACAGTAAAGACAGATTTTTTATATAAGTTCGTCTGCTATTTTGTAAAAACCAAAATGTTTTATTAGCCCTAAGCATTATTATGAATGAAGCACTCCTCGCGGCAAGCTAGGGTTAATGCCCCCCCTAGCTTGCCGCGTTTGAAAAAAGAGTTAATACTAAAAACGTTATAAAGTTACGCGCCCTAAAAGTTAAATCACCGAGGAGAAAAAAAGATGGATATTCGTATTACGGCTACCAATGTGATTCTTAAACCTATTACCAAAACACGCATTACCAATAAATATCTTAACTTAGGCAGCAAAACAGGCGATGCCAAAGGCGCGTCTATAGACGTGCGTGAGGAAAGCACTAAATCTCCTGATGATCGCTTTTTGGTAAAAGTTGAGTTGGATTTAGGTATTAAAAAAATATACGGCGAGACACGTGGTCGCACTGTATTGGCAGCAGTTGATAAATCAATAGACATTTTGGCTGCTCAAGCATTAAAAGCCAGCGGCAAAAACAAAAAAGGTGCTAAAAAAATGGGTTCGGTAACACGCGGCACAACAATAGTTTGCGAAAAGCCTATTAAATTAAAGAAAAAAGTCATTGTGCCTTCTATTTTGGAAGAAGAAGATGCTGTTGCACAATCCCGCATTAATTCTTTACCGTTTTTCATTTTTATAGATAAAAACAGCAAAGAATTAAAAATCATTGAGGAATCAACTCAGGAAATATTTGCTATTAAAATTCCCTAAAAAGTAAATGAAAGCTTTAGATACTGTCGACAATAATTAAGCACGCACACTAAGCCAGATAGCCAAACAATGTATTTGCACAGCAGCCAGAAAAGAAGCACTGTGTTTAGCGTATCTGGTAGCAATGCCGCGCCAGTGCTTAAGTGCTAAGAAAGCATTTTCTACCAGATGCCGCAGTTTATAAATGTACTCGTCATACTCTCGCCGTATAATACGGTCTATCTTTGGCGGAATAACCATTTCTATTTCGGCTGTTTTAGCCATTAAAATGATTTCATCGGTGTCATAAGCACGGTCAGCAAGCAACATATCAGCATCTATACCTTCAATAAGCTTGCCAGCCTGCTTACAGTCAGCAGTGGTACTCTCTGTGATAAATATTCTGATTGGCATACTATGCGCATCCACGGCCAGATGTATTTTGGTGTTGAGCCCCCTTTTGTGCGGCTCATATCTTGGTTTCCGCCAATAGCTCCTGCTGCATGCTGGTGAACCTTTATGTAACTAGCGTCAATCATCAACCACTCAAAGTCTGGTTTATCAATAAGAGCTTCCAATAACTCTGACCAGACTCCTTTATCCCGCCACCTGCAAAATCTGCGCTGGACAGTATTCCAATGACCATAATCAGGTGGCAGATCACGCCATGGTGCACCGGTTCGTAATATCCAGAATACAGCATTGATAAATAAACGTGTGTCCCGTGCATTACCTCCCCAGGTTCCCTTGTTGCCAATTGTATACGGCTTAATTAATTCCCAAGCTTTATCCGATATGTCATGGCGATGATAAGATACGGTCATAGAGAAAACTCCTTGTCTTATTTTCTCTGTTATACCATATATCTATTGTCGACACTATCTAAGAAACCTCTAGATAAATAGTGTCTAGAGGTTTTCTAAACTAAAGACTCAGTAAAACTCAACTCTACATTGTTCAGTTGATTAAACATGGGCTTTCTATAAAAGACTCAAGTCGCTTGAGCGGTTATTGCTTCCTCGCCTACAATCTCCGCCATAATATTATGCATCTGCTGACAATATTTAATGTTTATAGATAAATCTAGCAGAGTATTTAAGCCATTATTTTGGATATATAAATATACTTTATCAATACCGGAAAACCTACGACAAGCATCACATAGGCGACGTAATTTGCTGATATCTTCTTCTTTTTGACCAGTTTGTTTAAGGCTCAAGGTAATGTGCATAGCAGGAGCATTCTCCACCTTTTCATTTTCTGGGAGTTTATTGTTACTTGCAGCCATTGTTTTGATAGACGTATTACTGCTACTTGTATGATTGTTGCTACTGTTAGAAATACTGGTTTCTTTTTTAGGGTAGGATCGTTTGGATTTGGGGGCTACGGGCAAGCTTTGCCCCTCAACGATAGGCACTATTTCATTGACTATAATGCTAAAAACGCCTTCATCTTGTTTTTTAAGGTTGCCCACTATATAAAAAGGCTCGCCTTCAACTAAAGTATCGCGACAATCTTCATAGGTTTTACTCCAAAAAACTACTTCGCAAGAAGCAGTCAGGTCTTCTAAATTGCCCACGGCAAAATACTTACCATCCTTGCTCATTTTACGCTGCAAAGTGGTCAAAGAACCGGCCACCAATACACCGGCACCATCTTTTTCATCTTCCAAATCAGCAATAGAAGAAGCATTGTTGTCAGTGGCTATCTTGGCAAAAGCACTAAAAGGATGCTCGGAAAGATAAAGACCGGTTAGTTCTTTTTCCCACACGAGACGCGTTTTGGCATTG
>WRFJ01000139.1 GCA_009778865.1 Chloroflexota bacterium
CATGATCAATAGCTTCAATAGTCTGTGGCATAACGCCGTCGTCGGCAGCTACTACCAAAATAGTAATATCTGTTACTTGGGCGCCTCGAGCACGCATGGCAGTAAAAGCCTCATGGCCAGGAGTATCCAAAAAAGTGATTTTTTGACCGTCTATTTCTACTTGATAAGCACCTATATGCTGAGTAATGCCACCAGCTTCACCCGCCATAACATTAGCGTGACGAATAGCGTCCAGCAGGCGCGTTTTACCATGATCTACATGGCCCATAATAGTTACTACTGGCGGGCGTAAAGGCAAATTGCTCCAGTTTTTATCGTTCTCAGCGGCCGCTCTGCGTTCAGCTGAGGCACTTTTCTTCTGCGAAACAGTCTCAGGTTTAGGTAAACAACCAAAAGCTTTACAAATATTAGCCGCTGTATCATATTCAATAACCTGATTAATATTAACTAAAATACCGCCGCGCATAAGCTGCTTTATGACATCAATTCCCGAAACTTTTAAAAGCTCGGAAAGGGCACGCACAGATATAGCTTTGGGCAATGATATAGTGCGTACTTTTATCTTTTGTTTACTAACATCATTTTCCGCCATTTTCTGTTCTCACTATCCTTTCGCCTAATTTTAATATTTTATCCAGCGTGCCGCTGGTCATTTCTGTCTTAAGGGCACGCTGTAAACTTTGCTTTTTTATAGCTTCACTTAAGCAAGAAGTGCTGCAACACACATAAGCACCACGTCCGTTTAAGCGGCCACTTTCATCTAATAAAATACCACCTGGCGTACGCACAAAACGCACTAGTTTACGCTTATCGTCTTCTTGGCGACATACTACACAAGTGCGCTGGGGCTGAGATTTAATATTCGTCGCCATAACCTTCGCCACCACGTCTTTTACCGCCGCTCTTCTTCTTTTTCTTTTTTCCGCTGCCGTAACCGGTAGGCATAATATCTTCGGCAAAACGTAAGACTGAAGCATCATTTTCAGCTCTAAAGGCTTCCAGTTCAGAGAACATCTCAAAAGAGACTTCCTCTTCTTCATCATGTTCCTCCTCTTGTTCTTCCAAAATTACCGGCTCTTCACCTAGTAAGCCTAAAGCACGCAGTTCAGCAATCTCAGCTTCTTCATCAATAATACTCTTAGTAATCGGTAAGAGTTTGTCTATATTGATAGCACAAAGATCTTCTTCGGGAGAAGTAATAGAAGGCAGTTCTTTTTCCAAAATAATCACTTTGGGAGTCTCAGCACCAGCTTCGGTAACACTCTTAATATCTATTTTCCAGCCGGTCAGGCGCACCGCTAAACGTACATTCTGGCCTTCTTTACCGATAGCCAAAGATAGTTGTTTATCAGGAATAACAGCGATAGCCGCCTGTACGGCGTGATTTAGTTCAACGCGCACAACTTGCGCCGGAGATAAGGCAGCAACAATAAAAGCTGCCGGATCAGAGTTGTAAGCCACTACATCTATTTTTTCGCCGTTAAGTTCGTTTACTATATTCTGAATGCGAATACCGCGTAAACCCACGCAACAACCTACCGGATCTATACCATGCTGTTTAGCCATCACAGCCACTTTACTGCGGCTGCCAGCCTCGCGAGCTACAGAGCGAATTTCCACTGTGCCATTGTAAACCTCGGGTACTTCCAGTTCAAAAAGACGCTTCAACAAACCGGGGTGAGAGCGTGAAACTACTAACTGTGGACCTTTCATAGCTTTGCCTACTTCCAAAAGGAAAACGCGCAGTCTCATACCGGCACGATAACGTTCACTCGCCACTTGCTCACTGGCCGGCATCATAGCCTCGGCACGGCCAAGATCTAAAATCACCTGTTTTTGCTCTACACGCTGAATGACACCACTGATAATGTCGCCTATTTTACCAGCAAATTCATTTTGCACAGCAGCGTTTTCTGCTTCATGCAGACGTTGTAAAATCACCTGTTTAGCTGTTTGAGCAGCAATGCGGCCCACATTCTTTGGCGTAGATTCCACCATTACGATGTCACCGATTTTAGCATTAGGTTCAATCTTTTTAGCTTCCGCTAAGGAAACTTGCACACGCACATCGCTGACTTCTAAAACCACTTCCTTTTCGGCTTCAAAGCTTACCGAACCATTTAAAGGATTAATATGTGCTAACACCTTTTGCCCTTGCTCAAAATTCGTTTTGCGATAAGCAGAGACCAAGGCTGTCTCTACCGCGCCCAAGACAACTTCTTTCGGCAGGTTTTTCTCCGCTGCCAACTGAGTTATAGCGAGCATGAAATCGCTCTTCATTGAATAGTACCCTCCAATATTTTTACAACAAAAAAGTGGGGTTAGGCCCCACTTGAGTTCACATGTTCTTTTTACCGCTATTAGTATAGCATGCTTATTACGCTATTGCAATAATTTGTATAAATTAGGACCTGGCGTGTTGGTATAAGAAACTAAAAAATCATTTGGACTATATAAAAACTGTACTGCCTGCAGTAAGAAAACCACTACAGTGCCTTAATGTCGTCTTTATTGTGAAAACAGGTATTTTAAAAAAGCAGTATTCTTCAATAAA
>WRFJ01000140.1 GCA_009778865.1 Chloroflexota bacterium
AGTGGCAGACGTATTGCCGTACCCATAGAAGGTAGTGAATTTAGTTTAAATGTAGACATGGTAATTACTGCTTTAGGCACTCGGCCTAACCCTATTATCGCTCGCACCACACCCAGTTTAACATCTAATGCCAAAAAAGGTACTATCAACGCCGATGAAAAAGGTAAAACAGATATGCCGGGCGTGTGGGCCGGCGGTGATATAGTTACTGGCAGTGCCACCGTTATCTCAGCTATGGGTGCCGGTAAAACAGCTGCCTTAGAGATGGATACCTATATGCAGTCTTTGTCTAAAAATAAAAAAATTTATAATTATATCTAAAAAACTTTTTTTGTTTAATTTATTAATCTTCCATTAATGTTGACGCATTACAATAACTGGCGTAGCAGACTAAAAATACATTGTATGGATTATTATACTATCAAAACAGTTTTTAGTACGATATAATATATAATTAACCGTAAAATAAGTTTGTTTGTAAAATACAAGCAGAAGGAGCAATAATGTTTTTAAAACTTAAACGCAACTATATTGGTTCCCCCTCCCAAATTTTGGTTGTTATCATTGTAATAGCTGGTATATGGCTGTTTATCACTTGGCAAAAGAGGAAAGATAAAGAAAAGGCTAAAGAACAAATTATGGCCAGTGCCCCCGCAAAAATCTGTGTTAATTGTGACACTGAAAATTCTGTCGATGCCAAATTCTGCAAGTCTTGCGGTGGTAATCAGTTCAATAAACAAAGTACGGCCCGTTAATACAATCGACAAATAATAATATGCGATAAATTTAATAGAAAGAGAGGGGGCAATATGGATTTTGATTCTTTGGATGCTCTCTCTTGGGTTTTCTTGGTTCTAGGTATTATATTTTTGGCCGTTATGTTGGTTTTTGGAATTTTCGGTTTAATACATATCTTAAGACAAAAAAATAAAGAGAACGCAGCGCAAAAAGAAGCAGCCGAAGTTTTTTTTACTACTTGTCCGGATTGTGGTACCGAGGTGCCTTTAGAACATAAACGTTGTCCCAAATGTAAAGCTCACCTATCTAGCGACTAATAAAACACGTTTGTACTGCTTTAAGGAAGGCAACACTTTAACAGGGTTGCCTTCCTTATTAAGATTTTGTTTGATATAGTTTGTATTACAATACTGTTGTATAATTATCCAAACAGTACTTTGACCGGAGATAGTCGTTTATGTTTTTATATATCATTATTACATCTTTGATAGCAGCAGTGCTGATTATTGCCGCTTTATTATTAACAGCATTTACGCGTAGCACTGCCAACAATAATCCTTCTCCTTTAAATCGGCAAAACTTGGATAATAGTTCATTTGAGCAGGATACTTCCTATATTGTTGATGATGGCTATGCTGATTACCACAACCTTGCAATTACGCGTTATTGTACAAATTGCGGTAGCCCTACCACCGATAACCGTGACATATTTTGCGTCAATTGCGGTTCAACTTTACAAAATATCTAGGTCATAAATATGTTTGTTTTCTTAAGGTTTCTGGTCTTACTTTTTCTTTTACCTTTAGTGTTATGCATAATAATAGTTGCATCGGTATTAAACATGAAAAAAAGTAAAAACAGCAATGCCGCCAAACAAACAACTTCAATAGATGTACAAGCCTACGCTGTCTGCACCAAATGCGGTAAGACTAATGTTAGCAACGCTAATTATTGCCAAGAATGTGGCGCTTCTATGGCTGAGATATGATGTAAATCATGCGAAAGTAGAATAGATGATAGCAACTATCAGCTTAAATACAGAGAAGGTCTTTAGAAATTATTAAATAGATAGGCTGTTAAGTTTTCCACTTAATATATTACTGGGAGTTAAAATGTATTGCAAATATTGTGGTAATAAAATTAACGATGATGCTGTTATATGCCTTTCCTGCGGGCGGCAAGTAGCTCTTTTAAAACACGAAGAAAGTAATAAAACAGCTGCTGATACTATACCTGAAGAAATCAAGGGATAGAACTGGGGTGCTTTCTTTCTCAGTTGGATCTGGGGTATCAGCAATAATACTTGGATTATGCTTCTAGCCTTGATTTCGCCTTTGCCTCTTATGATTTTAGGTGGTATATTTGGTAATGAATGGGCTTGGAAAAATAAAAAATGGGATAGTGTGGAGCATTTTCAAAATACGCAAAAAACTTGGTTTAAAGTAGGTTTGTTTTGCTTTATTTTTGTCATTATTTTTTATATTTTACTTGCATTATTGTTTGTTAGATGAAGCGAAAGTTATGGAACAATATTGATATATTAGTTAAGATAACAAAATATGAGACATTGCAGAATATGGTTAGAGTATAAACGACAGATTAAGCATGTTTAACAACAATTCCCTCTACTACACTAGCCACATCTTCACAGCGATTAACGGCTTCTTCTAAATGGGAAAGTATTTCACGCCATTTGATGATATATTTAAAATCATCAGATTCTTTGAAAAGCTCTCCTAATGAACGACGATAGATGGTATCAGCTTG